>NZ_JBHLWN010000032.1:0-8290 GCF_042432825.1 Paenibacillus chartarius
GCCACTGGTCGTTCGGAAAGAACTTCCACCGGATGAAAATGCAGTACGACTTCGGCCTCAGCAAAATCTACGAGCTCGTCATCAATTCCGACCCGTGCTACGCCTTCCTGCTTGACGGCAATTCGCTCATCCAGAACAAGCTGATCGTCGCCCACGTGCTGGCGCACTGCGACTTCTTCAAGAACAATTCGCGCTTCTCGCGCACGAACCGGAACATGGTGGAGAGCATGTCCGCCACGGCCGAACGGATCCGCGGCTACGAGATCGAATACGGCGTGAAGGAAGTGGAAAATTTCATCGACGCCGTCCTGGCGATCCAGGAGCACGTCGACCCTTCGCTGACGAAGCCTTACCGGCACGCGGAGCAGCAAGCGACAAAGCGCTTCTCGCTGCGCGGCGAGGCCGATGCGGAGCCGGAGAAGCGGTTCCCGCCGAAGCCGGAGAAGGACCTGCTGCTGTTCATTGAAGAGTATGCGCCCGATTTGAAGGACTGGCAGCGCGACATTCTCACCATGCTGCGCGACGAGATGCTGTATCTTTGGCCGCAGATGGAAACGAAGATCATGAACGAAGGCTGGGCTTCGTATCGCCAAGGTGCTTACGCAAATAAGCTCTCCACGAACGATCAGGGATCGTCGGGAGAGCTTTCTTATTGCTTGTTTTTTGGTACAATGGAGGTAACAGAACCTTATGGAGGTGCCAGCCATGCAATGGGAAGAAGTTCGGAAGATTTACCCCGACCAATACGTAAAGCTGCAGATCCTCACGTCGCATACAGAAGGTAATACCAAATATGTGGATGAGGTCGCCTTGATTAAAGCCATCCAAGATCCCAAAGAGGCAACCCAAGAACTGCTTCGTTCGAAAGACGGCATCATTGTGTCCCACACCTCGAATGAAGAGCTGAAAATCGAAATCCGTACACTCCGTGGCTTGCGGGGAGTTGTCCAATATGAAAATTGATCTCGTGGATGGACTGCTGCAGACCTCGATTACGATAAATTATAAGGGACAAGCCCTTACCATTGACAAGCTGGTCATTGATACCGGTGCTTCTCATACGCTCCTTTCCGCCGATGCTGTGGCTGATATTGGTGTTTACTTTGAAACCGGCGACGAAATCGTCAGTGCTTTCGGCATTGGCGGCGAGGAAAGCTGTTTTAGAAAAGAGTTTGATGCTGTGATGTTGGGCGATTTTCAGATTGAAAATTTCAAGCTTGATGTTGGTGCTCTGCATGAAAAGCTTGAGATCAATGGGCTTCTCGGATTGGATTTGCTGATGGCGGCGAATGTTGTTTTGGATTTGAATAAGCTGGTTATGTATTCAGCTAAAAAATAAAATTAGGTCGCCCGAAGGCAACCTATCATTTGTGACTGTTGGATAGTAGATCTTTAATTAAAGCAATGGGACTAGCTTCAATCTCATCATATGTACCTAAATCGCCACTATATGCTTTGGCTAGTATTGCCTTTTCGAGACTGTTTAACAGGTCATCAATCTTAAGTGTTTCAAATATTGATCTTTCGTTATCAATGTAATTGTCGAGTAACCTGGTTATTTCAGCAATTTCTTCTTCTGGTGGCATAGGTACAATTAATGAAGCAAGCTTACTTGCATTTATGTTGGCTTGCCCAACTTGCTGAGTAACCATCGAAAGTAGGTAATTCCTACCTAAATGACTATTAATATAGTAACAAATATATCTAGCTATTTTTTCCTTGAAAAAGAGTCTAACATTCACTAAATATGAGGCGTAAGTCATCTTTGTCGCCTGTTTCCCACGAACTACAGCAGTTTTGCCAACTAATTCATAACTATTTGTCCTGTTAAACAACAAGTCGTATTCTTCCAACTTATATTTCTCAACATCAGCATGGTCAATCGGTAGGTATTTCAAATTATCTAAGATTAGCTGCCCATCGTGGATGTTTCCCATCCGCAGGACAGGCACACCCACATCATCATTAGTTTTTGCTGACGTTCCGTAAGTAGATACTTCAATCAAATCTTCAAGGCGTATCCATTTCCAACCATATGGTAGTTCAAACGGCGCGGATGTTATTTCCTTGCCAATCGTTTTGCTTTTCTTATCATTTCTTAGAGCAATTATCTTTTGAAGTAACGTTTCAACAGAACCACTTTGCACATTTTCAACCCGCCAATTTCTCGTCAATTCCCCACGAAAAGCCTTCTCCAAAATTGCCGCTCGGCGAAGTTCAAAGGTTTCTTTGGCTTCTTCAATTAACTGTTTTGCTTGATTGATTTTGTCCAAGAGACTTTCGAGTTTGTCAGCAATTCGTTTTTGTTCATTTAGTGGTGGAATAGGCAATGGAATAGCATTCATATTTTTCTGATTCAGCTTTGGTTGGGCTGACCCGCTAACATATTTGTTTAGACTAATGGAATTAAGATAATACTCAACAAACTTGTTAGGGAACTCTCCCCTAGTTCTTAAAACATGAGCGTGATTGTTAACCCAGATCTTTCCCTTCGCTAAGAAAGCAATTGGTTTGGTCCTTGTAACTAGATTTGCTCCATCTTCGCCCAGTAATATAAATTCACCTTCATGTGTAAAACCATCAATATAGTCGATTACCCCTGAAGCTCCATAGTATGGAAAGGGACCTTGTCGGTCTCTACGTTCGTCTGTTGAAATCGGAACACGTAGATTATCGTAGTTTTCAAGGTAAAAACCCAATCTTACCCAAACCCAATTATCCGGGACTTTATAAGGCTGCTCTTCTACCGGCACAAACGCCTCTTTCAACACCTCTTCAGGTGACTTCACATTTTTCTTACTCATTACCGTACACCTCGGTTGCTTCTGCAACCAATGACAGCTTTGGCTTGCTCTCCTCGTATCCATTCTGCTTCGTCTCAATAGCCTTCAACTCAGCAACAACTTCACCCAGTAATGCCAAAGCCTGTTCCAGCTTCGCGATAGCCTCTTCCGCAGAATCAATCGGATCAGGCAAATTATCGTAAGCGGACAGCGACTCATCGGCGATCAAGCCGATGTCGAGGCTGTCGTCCTTCTTACGGATCTCCTCACGCGTAAATACGTTCCACCGCTCATCTTCCACCTTAGTACGATCGTCAGCTGTATAAGCTGCAACAAACGCGTCAAAATGAGCCACAGTCAATGGCGTACGCTTTCCGAAGCTCGGCATATTCGTCCGCAGATCATACACCCATACTTCCTTTGTGCTGTCCTTATCCGTTTTCTCACGGCTAAAGAACAATACGTTCGTCTTTACACCCTGAGCATAGAAAATCCCTGTTGGCAAGCGCAGGATCGTATGCAGGTTACACTTATCCATCAAGTCAGCACGAATTTTTGCGCCTACGCCGCTCTCGAATAGAACGTTATCCGGCAGAACAACCGCCGCGCGTGCTTTACCGTTCGATTTCAATGCACGATAGATATGCTGAAGGAAGTTCAGCTGTTTGTTCGTGGTCGTAAACGTTAAGTCGTCACGAGTGGGGCGTTCTCCGCCTTGCTTTGTACCAAACGGCGGATTGGTCATGATCACATCGAAGTTTTTCAAGCTTGCACCGTCATCAGACAAAGTATCGCCAAGCATAATCTCGCCATGAATATCATGAAGCATTGCATTCATCATCGCTAGACGATGCGTATCCTTAACCAATTCCACGCCTGTGAAAGCTTGATACTTTTGAAACTCCGCTTCCTTTTCTCCCAGATCGAAATAGTCGTCCGTCTTGTTGCGCACATGACGGTCTGCCGCGATCATAAAGCCGAACGTTCCCGCAGCAGGGTCGTTACACCGCTCACCCGGCTGAGGATCAACGAGCTTCACAATAACATCGATCAACGGACGTGGAGTAAAATACTGCCCCGCTCCCGACTTCGTCTCACTAGCGTTTTTCTCGAGTAATCCCTCATAAAGATCGCCGAGTCCTTCTTCCTTAGCGCTGTACCAGTCGAGCTGGTCGATCGACGTGATGATCTTCTCCAGGTTTTTGGGCTCATTGATATTCGAGGTCGCATTCATGTAAATCTGCTTAATCGTGTCATTGCCCTGAGCTCCAAGATCCAACAACAGCTGACGATAATGCTGCTGCAGCGCAATCCCATGGCGCTCCGTTAGAGAGTCCCAGCGATAATTTTCCGGCAGGATACCTTCGTTATCTGTTTCCTTCATCATTTTTAAAAATAGAAGGTACGTTAGTTCCGTCACATATTGATGATACGTGATGCCGTCATCACGCAGTACGTTGCATAAGTTCCACAGCTTTTGTACAATATCCTGATTGCCCATTTATGCCAGATCCCTCTTTCTAGGTGTGTATAGTGCAGTATTGATCGTCGTGACAATCGTATCGATCTCACCGTCGAAGATTTTATTCAACTGCTTGTAGCCGCCCTTGCTCTTGAATGGCTCCACATCAAATGCCTTCTCCGGGTTAGGATCCAATACCGATTCCTGCAGCAGCTGCTTCTCGATCCGCTTCAACCAATCCTTCTGAACCTTCGACCAGACCTTCATATCATAAATCTTTTTCATCGCGCCCTCAATACGTTCTTCATGGCTAATCAATGGATCGCCTAGTGCCTGCTGACGGATGAAGCTGATAATGTCCGCTGCAATATCTTCATTCTTCGCATCGCGCCATGCTGCCTGCAGCATTTTCTCCGAATAACCCTGTTGATCCAGTGCTACGCGCAGCTTGCGAAGCTCCTCACGGGTCAAATCATTCGGACGTGTGCAAATGATGGTGAGCGCCGGAATCAGGTTCAAATTCTCCTTAATAAACGCATGGAAGCCTTCTAAGTAATCCTCCGGCTTCTTAGCGTTACCGTAACCGCGAGACGTGGAAAGAAGCTTATCCTCATGATTGGAAATATAAATACGATGCGCTCTGCCGCGATTTTCATCAATAAAGCCAACCAGCGTTTTCTTCGTCTGCAGCTCAGAGCCGATCTGAAGTGCATCCGTGTTCTTCAGTGATTTGATAAAATCATCCACATTCATTCCACCGGACAGCGCCTTAAAATCCTCATGATCCTTAGCCGTCCAAGTGCGTTTCTTCCGCTGAATCTTCGCAATAATTTCTTCCTTGTGCTGCTTGCCCTGCTCTTCGCTATCTAGCTGAGCCAACTCATCTACGAGCATATCAAGCGTAACAGACGGCTTTGTAACGACCGGCTTCATGTCGGTGTACGGCTTCAAGCTTTCATAAATCCCAACCGCATCATAAATCATAAAATGATCCTTGCCAATGTCATCGCACCTTCTGGTCGCTCTCCCCAGCATTTGCTCATACAATATCCTTGAACGTACCCGGCGAAGGAACACAAGATTCGTTATGCTTGGAATATCAACGCCCGTAGTCAGCAAATCAACTGTTACAACGATACTCGGAAGCCGCTCATTTTTAAAAAGTTTAATGGCATGCAGCGGATCTTTGATCGATCCTGTAATTTTCAACACCGCATTGTCGTCAACAGCCCCGTACGCTTTCTCCAACTCTTCTTTGAAGATTCGCACCACCATATCGGCATGGTCATCCGTCGCGGCAAAAATTAGCGTCTTACCGTCCGATTCCGGATCGATAGATTTGGTAAGCTCGGCAAGGATAACGCGGTTGAAACTCTCCGTAATGACAGTCTTATTGAACTGAGTCACATCAATATTGATTTCATCCTGCAGCATTTCCTTGTCGATGGTACCTGAGGACACATCATACACCGCAACCTCTTCGCCAATCTGCCACTTGATTCCGTTCTTCTTGAGCAAGGTCTCGAACTGCATAGGAGGCTCATGATCGATGAGATACCCATCAATGACTGCTTCTCGATAGGAATAGCTGAATACCGACCGACCGAATATCTCAACCGTATGCAGCGCGGGCGTAGCCGTCAACCCGATACGAACCGCGTCAAAGTAATCGAGCACCTTCCGATACTTGCTCACGTAATCCTCATGATCGCGGAACGTCAGCTCCAGCTCCGACATTTCCTTATCGAGCGTATAGCCGCGATGCGCCTCGTCCACTAGGATACAGTCATATTGATCAACGGATGGAATATCACTCTCATTCTCGTTGTAAAACAAGCGTTTTACCATGCCCTGTACAGTAGCTATGTGAACCTTCGTTTCCTGATTGGGCTTCTTGTCATCTAACGTTTGCAGTTCGAAAATTTCTGTAAAAGAATGATAGCTTTCCAGCTTCGAATCCTTAAATGCCGCCTCCGCCTGCCGACCTAGCGCCGAACGGTCGACAAGGAACAGGACCCGTTTAAAGCGGTTATGCTTAATGAGGCGATAAAGCAGACCGATCGCCATCCTTGTTTTCCCTGTGCCCGTTGCCATCGCCACCAGAATTTTACGTTCTCCGGCAGCAATCGCCTGCTCAACGGAAAGGATTGCGTCCTCCTGATACGGACGCAGCTTAAGGTAGTCTAACGTCTCATCCTGCAAGTCCTTGGTCGCTTGCTCTTGATCCTGCTGCAGCAGACTCTTCAGACCTTGCGGAGAATACCACGCCTGCAGCGGACGTGGATGATTCGTTGGTTTGCGGGCGTCGAGGAACCAAATACCGGACAAATGCTTAAGCTGCTCCAGGTAAGGGCGTCCGTTTGTGGAGAAAAGGAAAGGCACCTGATAATTCCCCCAAGGACCATGAATGATCTCATCACCATGACGCACGACCTGCATCGCATATTTCTTGGCTTGGGCAATATCTGCCTCCACATTCTTACTCATCCGCTTAGCTTCGACGATGCCAACCAGCTCTAATCCGCAGAACAGCGCATAGTCGGCAAAGCCTGTTTTGAGCGCCCACTCTGCAATCGCAAGGTTTCGACCCTTCTCCGGGCGTACTCCGAGACCGTAGCGTAGTGTCTGAGAATCCGCTTCCCAACCGGCTTGGCGAAGCTTTTCATCAATAATCAGTCGCGTCTCCGCCTCAGTAAGAGAGAGAGCGCTGCCAGCCTGCTTGGATTTCGTTTGGCGCTTCCGCTTATCCTCTTGTGTAACGGTTGTTTGATGCTGACGAAGTGTCTCCAACTCTTGCTGCAGCTGCTCCATCCGCGCCTCATAAGACTGGGCTAACTGATCCAACTGCTCCTGATTGCCAGCCGTATCCTGCTCTATTGGTTCGACATAGTCTGGAGCTTGAAAGTCCCACTCGCCGTAGACCTGCATAAACCACACGCTTAGTCGGAAGGCAAGCTGCGTCAATGCTTGAGCTTCTCTGGTTGAGCCATACCCCGCTTCATGCGCCGCTTTGTTGCCAATCTTGCGGAGCGTGTGCAGCATATCTGAAATTTCATCGGTTAACAGGTCTTCACGCATTAATTGGGTTAACCGGTCTACCTGCGTCACCACTCTAGATTCATCTAGTTCTTCGAAAGCATATATGTACTTCGTTAACGTCTCACCAAACATCCGAAGTTTGATCAGTGTTGTGTTGGGATCAACAAATAAATTCCGCTCAGCCATTTCTCCGAGGTCAGATAAGATTTTCCAGTGTTTTTCTAAAAAATGAAAATTTCCACCCACCACAATCACCCCCGATACTTAAGAATAGCTTTTAACATAAACTTATATAGGTCTACGGTATCAATCCATATGTATTCGACATCTTTTTCTAAATCCCCTGCATTTATGGAAATTTTCTGATACTAGTCCTCCTACTTTAAGCATATACATAGGAGAATTGATGACAGTGGTAATGCTCGCTTTCAGCGTTAACCTTAATAACCCGGTTAACCTCAATCCTTTCCACGGATAAACAGTTAACCACATAAGGAGGAGGTATCTCACCCGTATTCAAGAAACATTAACTGGTGCAGATAATAGCTTGGATGATGACCAAACGCTCGATCAGAAATACGATTTGCCTGAAGATCATGATGCCTTTCGGGAAATGCTAGCTGATTCGCCGCCAAGCGAGAAGAATGAGTAAAAGGCAACCCCCGCCGAATAACGCCTGTCTACATATTACCGGAATAGGTGTCCAAATCTTTTCGGAATGAGTGTCCAGACATTACCGGAATACGCAGTTATAGGCTACCAAACCAAAAAATTAATATCATCAATTTATCTGCAATTATAATATCTTTTATAACTCCTTCCTTCGCGTCTGTCTCACCGAATACTTTTATTATTTATACATTGTCGGACAACTTCTCCCCAACACCTTCCCCACATGTTCCCCCCTCCCCCCGAATATACATGCACTAAGAGCTTTCCAACCGGAAGGGAGCGTGCGTGACGCCATGACACCAACGGAAATTCAGCAGCTCGAGCGAGCCATCGA
>NZ_JBHLWN010000033.1:0-11874 GCF_042432825.1 Paenibacillus chartarius
CTTGCATGTATTAGGCACGCCGCCAGCGTTCGTCCTGAGCCAGGATCAAACTCTCCAATAAAGTTTGAATCATAAGCTCTGAAACATAACACTTGCGTGTTGTATTTACTTATACCTCTCACTCGTCATTCAGTTTTCAAGGAGCAATCGACAGCGGCCGAAGCCGCTAACTTTGTAGCTTTATGTCATCCGGCTCAGCGGCGACTTTTATAAGATACCACATATAGCTAGTCGATTGCAAGTGCGAAATTGATGGTATCTTTTTACTGAATCACATCTTGAATGTAGACGCTGCGCTCCTGCACCAAATTAACGATAGTTCCGTTAACGTTTACCCACGGGCGAGTCGGATGGGAACGGTCCGCAAACACGATTTCGCCGACGCGGCCGTCATTAAGCTTCACTAACGTTCCGTTCTGGAATGAGGTCACTTTATTAATCATAGCCTGCACAATGGTGGGGGCAAGACGTCCGAACGATTCTTTCTGCAGCTCCTCCAGAACCAGATAGGCAGACACCGAGCTCTTGTAATACCGCGGATTGCTCATCGCATGATAAATATCCGCGATAGCGACGACTTTGGCGTACGGATGAATTTTATCGCCTTTCAGACCGAGCGGGTATCCGCTGCCGTCTTCCCGCTCATGGTGCTGAAGCGCACAAAGCTTTACACCCTCGTTGAGAGCCGGGACATTCTTCAGCATATTGTAGCCGAGAACGGTGTGCTTACGCACTTCCTCCAGTTCATCCTGGGTCAGCTTTTCCTTCTTCTCCAGCACCGCCGGATCCACCTTCATCGTGCCGATATCGTGCAGTAGTCCGGCCAATGCAATCTGCATATGATCCTTCTCCGGCATTCCGCACCACTTCGCCAGCTGATAGGAGGTTAGTCCGACCATAATGCTGTTGTGGTATATAAAATCTTGCAGATGCCAGTTCTTCGCCGAAAATGACAGCAAATTATAATAGTCGATATGGTTGATAAGCGCCTGCAGCCGATTGCGCAAGTCCATCATCGGAATCGGTTGGCTCGCATTGGCCAGCTTGAATACTTGCTTCAACATATTCAGCATGTTCTCGTATTCGGTAATAAACGGGTGGATCGTAGACACTTGAATGTCTTCCATCTGTTTCGATTCGTCTGAAGATTCATCCGCAGCCGTGCTCTTCGTCTCAATCGACACATTCTGAATCAGGAAGGCCCGCAAAATTTCAATATCCCGATCGGAGATAATCTTGCCTTTATGGAAAAGGGTATTGCCAAAACGAGTCACGACGGACTCGCTTAATTTCTCCCCGTATTTCAAGCTTGCTACGGATATTACTGCCACTCCACTCACCACTTTGCCAGAAATTCGATACTTCTTATTGTAGAACAAAAAAGAGGGGGATGGTACCCCCCTCTAATGTAAATATTTTATTCTTCGATGTCGCCTTCGCCGTCTTCATTCGATTCCGGGGCTTCTTCGTTCTTCTCCACACGTGCGACCGTAGCCACTTCGTCATCCTCGCGGATATGAATGAGGCGGACGCCCTGCGTGTTGCGCCCCATCATGGAGATGCCGCTCATGCTGGTCCGGATGATCGTACCGGAAGCCGTAATGATCATCAGATCTTCGTCTTCCTTTACAACCTTAAGACCGACGATCGGACCGTTCTTATCCGTAACGTTAAGCGTCTTGATGCCTTTGCCGCCGCGGGACTGAATCCGATATTCGTCCATCGGCGTCCGCTTGCCGTAGCCTTTGGTCGTCACGATCAGAACGCTATCGGTTTCGTTCACGATATCCATATCGATGACGTGGTCGTCTTCGTTGATATCGATGCCCTTCACACCAGTCGCGCTGCGCCCCATCGGACGGACATCGTTCTCGGAGAACCGAATGGACATACCGTTCTTCGTACACATGATGATCTCTTGCGAGCCGGTCGTCAGCTTGACCCCGATGAGCTTATCTTCTTCTCGCAGGTTGACCGCGATCAGACCGCCCTTACGAATATTGATGTATTCGTCCAAAGGAGTCTTCTTCACAATACCGTTCATGGTCGCGAAGAAAATATTGTACTCGCTGGAGAAGCTCTCAACCGGAATAACCGCATTGATCTTCTCGCCCTGTTCGATCTCGATCAAATTAATGATCGGCGTACCGCGCGCCGTACGGCTGAGGTCGGGAATCTCATAGGCTTTCAGCTTGTATACCTTACCCTTGTCGGTGAAGAACAGCAGGTAGTGGTGGGTATTGGATACGAACAGGTGCTCGACGAAGTCGTTCTCCTTCGTGTCCATACCAACGACGCCTTTACCGCCGCGCTTCTGGCTGCGGTAGGTCGTTACAGGCAGACGCTTGATGTACCCCGTATGGGTAATCGTGACAATAACGTCTTCCTGCGGAATCAAGTCCTCATCGTCGATGCTGTCTTCCCCGACTACGATTTCGGTGCGTCGAGGATCGTTGAATTTTTCCTTAATTTCGTTCAGCTCTTCGCTAATGATGGCGAGAATCTTCTGCTCATCGGCCAGAATCGCCTTTAGCTCGGCGATCCGCGCAACAAGCTCTTGATACTCGTTCTCGATCTTCTCGCGTTCCAGTCCGACGAGGCGCTGCAGACGCATATCGAGAATCGCCTGCGACTGGTCTTCGCTTAGACCGAAGCGCGTCATCAGGCCGGTTTTCGCTTCTTCCGTCGTAGCGGAGCTGCGAATGAGGCTGATGACTTCGTCAAGATGATCCAAAGCGATGCGCAAGCCTTCCAGAATATGGGCGCGGGCTTCCGCTTTACGCAGGTCAAATTCCGTACGTCTGCGAATAACGACTTGCTGGTGCTGCAAATAATGAAATAGCATTTCCTTCAGGTTCAGTACCTTCGGTTCGCCGTTCACAAGCGCCAGCATATTGATGCCGAAGTTCGACTGCATAGCCGTTTGCTTATACAGGTTATTGAGTACCACATTCGGGTTGACGTCGCGCCGCAGCTCGATCACGATCCGCATCCCGTTGCGGTCGGACTCGTCGCGGAGATCCGTGATGCCGTCAATTTTCTTCTCACGTACAAGCTCGGCGATTTTCTCGATCAAGCGGGCTTTGATGACCTGGTACGGCAGCTCATTCACGATAATGCGGGCCTTGTTGTTATTCTCTTCGATCATCGTACGCGCACGCATCGTAACGGAGCCGCGCCCGGTCTCATACGCCTGACGAATACCGGATCGGCCGATCAAGAAGCCGGCGGTTGGAAAATCCGGCCCTTTAATATGCTGCATCAGCTCCATCGGAGTCACGTCGGGCTTGCTGATCATCAGCTGCAGACCATCGATCACTTCGCCCAAATTGTGAGGCGGAATGTTGGTCGCCATACCTACGGCAATACCGGATACCCCGTTAACCAGCAGGTTCGGAAAACGGGAAGGAAGGACGGCCGGCTCATGTTCTTCTCCGTCATAATTGGGAACGAAATCGATCGTTTCCTTGTTGATATCCCGGAGCAGCTCCATCGCAATCTTCGAGAGACGGGCCTCGGTATATCGCATCGCCGCCGCCATGTCGCCGTCGATCGATCCGAAGTTGCCGTGTCCGTCCACAAGCATATAGCGGAGCGAGAAATCCTGCGCCATCCGGACCATCGTCTCGTATACGGCGGAATCGCCGTGCGGATGGTACTTACCGATAACTTCGCCGACAATACGAGCCGACTTCTTGTACGGCTTATCCGGCGACATGCCGAGCTCGGACATAGCGAATAGAATACGCCGATGCACCGGCTTTAAGCCGTCTCTGACGTCCGGAAGAGCACGGCTGACGATGATGCTCATCGCGTAGTCGAGGAAAGACGTGCGCATCTCGGAGCCGATATCGATTTCTTTCACTTGGGAACGCAATTCATCGGACATCGAGTTAAGCCTCCTGATCTGTTAATGACCTGTCTTGCTGCGCTTATGGGGAGTTTCTGCGCGCATATAAATATCTTTCAGCGGATTGTAAGCAAGTTTCACGTCGAGCATTCGTTCCAAATCATCATTGCGGATGTAGTTTCGTTTGTCCTGAAAACGTATGGGATGAGATAAATAATAGCTGTCTTCGCCGGCTACAACCGTCTTTCGATCCGCTAGAATGCGATAGTTCTTGTTCTCGTACGTGATTTCGACTTCTCCGTTTGCGAACGGCTTCACGGTGCCCCCTATCTGTTTGACGGCCGTGAGAGGAACCAAGTCGGACGCTTCGATACGGGCGGCAACCTTGCGCAAAATATGGTTATTGACGGACACCGGCTTCATGTACGGACTTCCCGCATTGAGCCGCGGTATTTCCATCGGGTTCGTGCTCCGCGTGACCATCTCGCTATGTACGGTAAAAGCGTATTGGATTCCGGCATCGTTCAACAGCCTTATGCTATTGTCATCGTAGCTGCCGAAAGGATACGCGTACATATCGGCGATCCCGGAACCTAACTCTTTCAATGCCGCTACACACGATCTGGTGTCCCGCACAATCCGCGCCTCGTACTGTTCATCCGATTCCTCACCGTCTTCTCTTCGAAATCGGGTTGTGAGGTAGGGATCGCCGTCCTTGGTCTTCGCGTGGAGACCGCTGGAGTGGCAGCCGAACTCTATTCCCTTGTTCGCTGCCATCATTTCGCGAATTTCGTCCCTGGAAAGAAAGCGGAGCTGATCTGCTGCCGGATCCTTCAACGTGTCGGTGATAATAAAATTGACCGCCGGAATATCCAGCTTCGTTAGAATCGGGTATGCGTATCGGTAGAAGCTGTAGTATCCGTCGTCGAAAGTGACAAGCACCGCGTTCGGCGGCACTTGCCCGCCGTCTAAATATTTTCGGAATTGACGCATCGTTATAAATCGATACCCGCGGTGCTTCAGGTCCGTCAGCTGACGCTCGAACAGCTCCGGGGTGATCGTCACCCCGCCCTGTTGAACGACTTTGTCGATATGATGATACGCAATCACCGCAACCTGATCCTCGTACCAGATCCCACCGACAGTAGAGGTCGGAAGGCTTAGAGCGAGAACGGCGCAAATTAGTCCGATACCCAGCCAGTGCCAAGACGGTTTCACGCGAAGCACAGCTCCTTTATTTCGCAAAACGGCATGGTTAAATATCGAGATTTTTCACGTATTTGGCGTGCTCTTGAATAAATTCGCGGCGCGGCTCGACCGCATCGCCCATCAGCGTATCGAATACGATATCCGCTTCGATCGCGTCTTCGATGCTGACCTGCAGCAAAGTACGGGAGGCCGGATCCATCGTCGTTTCCCACAGCTGCTCCGGGTTCATCTCTCCGAGACCCTTATAGCGCTGCACGTTCACTTTGGCGCCTTCGCCGAATTCCTGCATAATCACTTCGCGCTGCTTATCGTTGTATGCATAGCGGATGACCTTATTGCGCTCCAGCTTGTAAAGCGGCGGCTGTGCGATATAAATATACCCGGCCTCCAGCAGCTTGCGCATGTAACGGTAGAAGAAGGTCAGCAAAAGCGTGCGGATATGCGCCCCGTCGACGTCGGCGTCGGTCATAATAATAATTTTGTGATAACGGGCGCGGCCAATATCGAAGTCGTCTCCGATGCCCGTACCGATTGCCGTAATGATGGCGCGGATCTCCGCATTCGACAAAATCTTGTCGAGACGGGCTTTCTCCACGTTGAGAATTTTCCCCCGCAGCGGCAATATCGCCTGAAAATGACGATCGCGGCCTTGCTTCGCCGATCCGCCTGCGGAGTCCCCTTCTACGATGTACACTTCGGATATCGCAGCGTCCTTCGACGAGCAATCGGCCAGCTTGCCGGGCAGCGAGCTGACTTCCAGAGCGCTCTTGCGGCGCGTCAGCTCGCGCGCTTTGCGGGCCGCTTCCCGTGCGCGCGCAGCGGAAATCGACTTCTCGACGATCTTCTTGGCGACTGCCGGATTCTCGCTCAGGAATTCTTCGAACTTATCGGCGAAGAACGATTCCACGATGCCCCGCACTTCGCTGTTGCCGAGCTTCGTTTTCGTCTGTCCTTCGAACTGCGGCTCCGGAATCTTCACGGAAATAATCGCCGTCAAGCCTTCCCGCACGTCATCCCCGGTCAAATTCGCATCGCTTTCTTTAATCGCGTTCGACTTGCGCGCGTAATCGTTCAGAATACGTGTCAATGCGCTCTTGAAGCCGGATTCGTGCGTGCCGCCCTCATGCGTGTTGATGTTGTTGGCGAACGAGTAAATGTTTTCGGTATAGCTGTCATTGTACTGCAGCGCCACTTCGACCTGAATGTAATCCTTCGATCCTTCGACATAGATCGGGGGTATATGCAGCGCTTCGCGGTTGCGGTTCAAATATTCGACGAAGGAAACAATGCCGCCCTCATAGCAGAACGAAGCAGCCGTATCCGTACGCTCGTCGGTTAGATTAATTTCGATGCCCTTATTGAGAAACGCCAGCTCGCGAATACGCGACTGCAGCGTGTCATAATCATATTCAAGCGTTTCCGTGAAAATTTCGCCGTCCGGCTTGAAATGAACGGTCGTACCGGTCTCGTCTGTTTCCCCGATCATCTTAACGTCATACTGAGGCGCGCCGCGGCGATACTCCTGCTGATAGATAGCGCCGTCCCGTTTCACCGTAACGATAACCTTCTCCGACAGGGCGTTTACGACCGAAACGCCGACGCCGTGCAGACCGCCGGACACCTTATAGCCTTCGCCGCCGAACTTGCCGCCGGCATGCAGCACTGTCAGAACGACCTCTAAGGTCGGGCGCTTCATCTTCGGATGCTCGCCGACCGGAATTCCGCGGCCGTTATCGATTACGGTAATGGAGTTATCTTTATGAACGATGACATCGATCTTCGTACAATAGCCGGCAAGCGCCTCATCGATACTATTGTCTACGACTTCCCATACGAGATGGTGCAGACCGCGGCCGCTGGTGGAGCCGATATACATGCCGGGACGTTTGCGAACGGCCTCCAGCCCTTCCAGTACCTGAATCTGATTCTCATCGTACGTATTCTGATTCGCTAACGACATTGTAGCCTTCACCTGCTTTTCGATTTGTCACTGTAGGCAACCTTACGCATATAAGAATATTAAGGATTAGACCAGTAAATGATGCGCCCGCTTCTTCAGCGTCGTTGACGAGATAGGGGAATAGTATACCGTCGATTTGGTGACGACGAGCGATTTGCATTCCTCTTCGCCGATGACTTCGACCTGCCGTTCCTTCACCGCATGGTTCAAGAACTGCTTGGAAATTTTCGACGATTTCTCGATCGAAATGTCAAAAATCGCAATGAGCTCGGAAGCCCGGATGATTTTCTCCCCGCCGAGATGAATGAACATCGATCCTCATTCCCTTCCCGTAACTTGGCCTTGCCGGACATGATAGATAGACGCATCGTCAAGACGATCCAGATGAACGCTTTCAATACCGGTCGTCGTGATGAACGTCTGCACCTTGCTTTGGAACGTTTGAATCAGCTGTGTCTGGCGGTGCTCATCCAGCTCGGACAGCACGTCGTCCAGCAGCAGCAGCGGATATTCTCCTACTTCCTCATGTATGAGCTCTATCTCTGCGAGCTTCAGAGAAAGCGCCGTTGTGCGCTGTTGGCCCTGCGAGCCATACACATGCGCTTCCTTGCCGTTTATATAAAATAAAAGATCATCGCGATGAGGCCCGGCCAGCGTCAAGCCGCGGCGCAGCTCCTGTTCGCGCACCTGTGATAACTTTATCATAAATTGGTCAAATAAAACAGCTTCCTCTAGTTCTTCGGACAGAGGTAGAGAAGGGGAATATTCGATCCGCAGCGATTCTTGGCCGGCGGTTATGCCGGAATGGATGCGTTCGGCCCAATTTTGCAGCTTTCTTATAAAGCTTTGACGCTTTTTCATGATTTTAACACCATGGTTTGCCAATTGGTCGCTAAAAACGTCAAGAAGGGCGGGATCCGGTCCGCCGCGGCCTGCCGATTGCTTAAGCAGGTTATTGCGCTGCTGCAGCGTTTTCTGATATTGGGACAAGTCATAGAGATAGCTCGGCTGTACTTGACCGATCTCCATATCGAGAAAGCGCCGCCGAACGCCGGGATTGCCCTTGACGATTTCCAGATCCTCCGGGGCGAACATGACGACGTTCATCGCACCGATGAAATTGCTGAGCTTCTTCTGCTCAAGCCCGTTGATCTTCGCCTTCTTGCCCTTGGCCGTAATGGAGAGATCCAGCGTGCAGGAGCCGTACCGCCGCTCCAGCTCCGCATGCAGCAGCGCATCGCCGCCGTTCCAGTTCAGCAGCTCCTTGTCCTGGTGAGTCCGGTGCGATTTGGTCAGCGCCAACACGAAAATCGCCTCCAGCAAGTTGGTCTTGCCTTGGGCGTTCGGTCCGACGAAGATGTTGACATTTTTGTCTATTTGAATATCCACATGGGGATAATTTCGGTATTGCCGGAGGGCGAGCCTGCGCAAAAACATGCTACGCCCCCGTAACCCGGAACTGTCCGCAGCCTTCCACGGATACTTGATCGCCCGGCACCAGCTTGCGGCCGCGGCGGTTCTCCGCTTCACCGTTCACCCGAATGTCGGCTTCCTTCACGAAAAATTTGGCTTGCCCCCCGGTGGAAATGCAATCGGCCAGCTTCAAAAACTGACCGAGTGTAATGTATTCGTCTCGAATTTGGATTTCTTTCATCGTCGATTGACTCCTTAGCCTGTTGTCCGGTAAGGGAGGATGAGCTGCAGCAGATTGGCGTTCTCCTCAGGCTTAATGATAATCGGCTGCATGGCGCCGGTGAAGCCGATATGGATGAAGTCGCTGTCCATGACCTTCAGCGCATCCAGCATATATTTGGAATTGAAGCTGATCTTCAGCAGCTCTCCCTTAAGCTTATGCAGATTGATCTGCTCGGTTAGCTTGCCCAATTCTGAAGAAGAGGAGGAAATTTCGATCGATTCGTCTTCTTTCATCTGCATCCGGACAATATTTGTCTTGTCTTCGCGCGAGAGGAGGTAGGCCCGGTCGATCGCGTCGATCAATTCTCTCGTGCTGACGACGAGCTCCGTCTGATACGCCTGCGGAATGAGCTTGGACGTATCGGGATAAGTGCCGTCCAGGATGCGCGTATAGAACAAAATCGCATTCATCTTGAACAGCACCTGATTCTCGGCGATGACGATATCGATCAGCGTGTTCTGCTCCGGCAAAATCTTGTTCAGCTCGCCGAGTGTACGGCCGGCAATAACAATGTTATTGAATTCAAGGCTGGAATCGACATCAATCGACGCTTCTCGTGTAGCCAGCCGGTGCCGGTCGCAGGCGATAAATTTCAGCTTGCCGTCGGCTATCGTCCATTGAACCCCGGTCAAAATCGGAGTCGTTTCGTTTGTTGACACGGCAAACGAGGTTTGGCGAACCATCATCTTCAGCAGATCGCTCGGCATGCGGATAATTTTGTCCTCGTCAATTTCCGGAAGAAGGGGATATTCCTCCGGATCCAGCCCCATAATCTGAATTTCCGAAGAACCGGAACGAATCGTCGTTTGAAACTGATCCTTGACCTCGATTTGAACTTGCTGCGTCGGCAGTTTGCGAATGATCTCGCTGAAAAATTTTGCCGGTAATACAACGCTGCCCTTTGCATATAATTCAACGATGGTTGTACCGTCGCTTTCGAGCGGAATAAAGCTTTGAATCGAAATATCGGTATCGCTGGCCGTAAGGGTAATCCCTGCTCCGGTCGCGTCAATTTTGATGCCGGTAAGAATAGGGATGGTAGTGCGGCTGGAGATCGCCTTCGACACATGCCCGATGGCTTCGTTCAAATGGTCTTTCAAAACGGTCAGTTTCAACGAATGTCACTCCTGTGGTTCTAAAGTATGGTGCTGTTCGCATATACATCTATAATACATTTTTTTATTTAGAAGAAGTAGTAGGGCCTGCGGATATGTGGATATGTGGACGAAACAGGCAATAGATAAGCCTATCCACATGTGCATAAAGTGTGCATAGGCCTTGTTCACATTCAGCTATGATTTTTTATTTTTTCAGTGATCGTGTGAATAATTTTGTATAAGTCCTGATCATTTTGCAGCGTCGTCGAGATTTTCTCGTGGGCATGGATAACGGTCGTATGATCTCGGCCGCCAAAAGCCTCGCCGATCTTGGGCAAGGAGAAATCGGTCAGCTCCCGGGACAAGTACATCGCCACTTGCCGCGGGAAAGCTACGGCTTTCGTCCGTTTGCGTGCTTTGAAGTCATCCATACGCAGGCCGTAGAACTCGGCGACCTTCGTCTGAATATCCTGAATCGTAATTTGGCGCGGCCGGCTGGACGGAATAATGTCCTTCAGCGCTTCGGCGGCGAGATGGACCGTTATGTCCTGATTAATGAGCGAAGAATAGGCGACTACACGGATCAGGGCGCCCTCGAGCTCCCGGATGTTCGTATCGATTTGGTTGGCTATGTAAGCCATCGCTTCATTCGGAATTTCAAGGTTCTCGGCCTTGGCCTTCTTGCGCAAAATCGCAATCCGCGTCTCCAGGTCCGGCGGCTGAATGTCGGTAATCAGTCCCCATTCGAAGCGGGATCGGAGCCGGTCCTCGAGCGTCGGAATTTCCTTCGGCGGACGGTCGCTGGATATGATGATTTGTTTACCTTCCTCGTGCAGGGCGTTGAACGTATGGAAAAATTCCTCCTGCGTCCCGTCCTTGCCGGCCAGAAATTGAATGTCGTCGATCAGCAGCACATCGATGCTGCGGTATTTGTTCCGGAAGCTCTCGCCGCGGTTATCCCGAATCGCATTGATGAATTCGTTGGTGAACTTCTCCGACGAGATGTAGAGGACGCGCGAGCCGGGCGTATGTTCAATGACATAGTGTCCGATCGCGTGCATCAGGTGCGTTTTGCCGAGACCGACTCCTCCATATAGGAATAGCGGGTTATACGATTTGGCCGGCGCTTCCGCTACGGCAAGCGATGCGGCATGGGCAAAGCGGTTGCCGGCGCCGATAACGAACGTTTCGAACGTATATTTGGCGTTCAGATTGCTGGCCGTATCCTCGAGAGAACCGGGTATCGCGCGGGCAGCGGGCGGACGCTGTTCGGGCGGTCCGGAGGCGGCGGCAGGGTCGTTCGTTTCCAGTGTAAGCTTGACTTCAAGCGGACGTCCGGCGGTTTCCTGCACGCTGGCCTGAATCATCTTGGCGTATCGGCTCTCGAGCCAATCGAGCGCGAATTTATTCGGCACATAGATTGTAAAGGTTGAATCCGAAAGCGCCGAACGCTTGATCGGTTTGAACCAGGTTTCAAAGCTCGGCTTGCTCAGCTTCGCCTGAATGACGTCGAGTACTTGCTGCCATAGCTCCTGGGATTGGCTCTCCACGTTTGGTCACTCCTTAAGTTCATGGTTCACGGTGTGGCACAAGTCGGCCGAACGTAGGATATTGTCGAATTTATGGAAAGAGCAGAGCGTTCATCTATCCACACTATTAAGGGTATCCAAGAGAGAGTTATACCTTAAGAGGGATTTTGTTCACAATGTTATCCACAGACTGTTGATAATTCAAGGCCGAACGGAGAATATCCACAAACGAAACATCCCTATGATAGCAGATGAAAGCCTTACAATCAACGCATCTTTCGAATTTATCCACAAGATCAATAGCTTGTGCATGAAAGTTATCCCAAGCACAAGATATTGTTAACAATGTGTGGAGATTCGACATTTTTCCTGAAGATCTCTGTGGATGTATGCACATGGGGATGTCAGCAAGTCGGTTTCTGGAGATATGCGCTGTTGATTAGTGACGCTCGCGATTCACCCGGGGATGTTGCGTTAGTGTAAAATCTCCGTGGGTGTAGGAATTGGAAAAAGCGGATATAGAAAAAGAGCTT
>NZ_JBHLWN010000034.1:0-8716 GCF_042432825.1 Paenibacillus chartarius
GCCACTGGTCGTTCGGAAAGAACTTCCACCGGATGAAAATGCAGTACGACTTCGGCCTCAGTAAAATCTACGAGCTCGTCATCAATTCCGACCCGTGCTACGCCTTCCTGCTTGATGGCAATTCGCTCATCCAGAACAAGCTGATCGTCGCCCACGTGCTGGCGCACTGCGACTTCTTCAAGAACAATTCGCGCTTCTCGCGCACGAACCGGAACATGGTGGAGAGCATGTCCGCCACGGCCGAACGGATCCGCGGCTACGAGATCGAATACGGCGTGAAGGAAGTGGAAAATTTCATCGACGCCGTCCTGGCGATCCAGGAGCACGTCGATCCTTCGCTGACGAAGCCTTACCGCAATTCGGACCATCGCGATAACCGGACGTTCACGCTGCGCGGCGAAGCTGGCAGCGAGCCGGCACCTCCCCGCCGCAGCAGCTACGAAGACTTATGGGAGCTCGATGAGGAAGAGCGCGAGAAAGCGAAGACGCAGACGGAGCCGGAGAAGCGATTCCCGCCGAAGCCGGAGAAGGACCTGCTGCTGTTCATTGAAGAGTATGCGCCCGATTTGAAGGACTGGCAGCGCGACATTCTCACCATGCTGCGCGACGAAATGCTGTATTTTTGGCCGCAGATGGAAACGAAGATCATGAACGAAGGCTGGGCGTCCTACTGGCATCAGCGCATCCTGCGCGAGCTCGATCTCACCGAGGAGGAGACGATCGAATATTCGAAGCTCAACTCGGGAGTCGTGCAGCCGTCCAAGCACAGCCTCAATCCGTATTATTTGGGGCTGAAAATATTCGAAGACATCGAGAAGCGGTGGGACCGGGACAAAATGTTCGAGGTGCGCGAGTTCGACTCCGACCAGTCGTTCCTGCGCAATTATCTTACGAAGCAGCTCGTGGAGGACCTCGACCTTTACATCTTCGAGAAACGCGGCCCGGAATGGAAAATTACCGACAAAACCTGGGAACATATCCGCGATCAGCTCGTCTATTCCCGCGTCAACGGCGGCTTCCCGGTGCTCTACGTCAAGGACGGCGACCACGCCCGGCTCGGCGAGCTGTACCTCACCCATTCGTTCGAAGGGATCGAGCTGGATCTCAAGTATGTGGAACGGACGATGCCGTATGTATTCCAGCTGTGGGGCAAGACGGTGCATCTGGAGACGATCGTCGAGGATAAGCCGGTGCTGTTCACCTTCGACGGGAAGAAGCATCACCGCAGATTCCTGTAAAATAACGAGCCTGACGCGCTCACGGCGTCAGGCTCAGCTTTATGTCTTCAGAAGCGGCGACATGTCCGCTACAATCGATTTCATGCGTTTGGAGCAATCGTCCATCCGAATCTGCGCTTCCATGCGTTCCGCTTGACCTGCCATGCGCTCCAATTCCTCCGCGCACCGCTTCAGCGCTTGAAGGAGCTCGGCGTCCGCCGAAGAGGATGTTGGCGGCGTACTCGCCGGCTTGCTGTTGCTGTCGTTGTACAAATCCACCGTCAGCTGGCCGTTCGAATCCACCTGCCCCATGAATACCTCTTCCGCCTGAGCACCGATTCGCTTGAGCTCCTGCTCCAGCCATCCGCGGGTTTTATGTGCAGCCGCCAAAGCTTGATCGGACACGATTCCCTCCATGATGACACATTGAGGCTCCTGTTCCGGCTTCAGCTTCAGTCCCAAGCTGGCCGCGGTAAGCGGCTGCTGCTCCTTCTTCAGCAATACACTGAGCTGGCCGTCGGTCTCCAGCATCGCAAATTCCACATCCGCCACCTTGAATACGCCTTTCGACCGAAGCTGCTCAAGCAGCTCGCCGCCGGTGTAGCGTTCCTTGCGCAAGTTATCCTCGAGGATTTTGCCGTTCCGGATCATGACGGTTCCTTTACCCTCCATCAAATTCCGCAGCCACTTGCTCTTCATCGTGTACTTCTCCGCCAAGAGCGGCACGGCGAACCAAATCGTCATGGCGATTATCCCATACAAATAATGAGCCTCGATATCCGTCGACAGAAATCCGGCCAGCTCACCCAACGTAATTCCCATAATGTACTCGAAAAACGTGAGCTCCGAGATTTGCTTCTTGCCTAGAATACGCGTAACTACGAATAGGATAACAACCGCTCCCAAGGAACGAAAAATGATCATTGACCATTCCGGCATAACGCTGCCCCCCTTTCCTGCTTCGTTTCCCTTATTATGCCCTGCAACATTTCAATTATTTGGTTATTTTTCGCAGAACATGGGAACCTGAATAGGGGACATTTCAAACCATAAGGAGGCCGTGGATCATGGCGCAGAACAACGAGAAGAAGCAAGACAAACAAGACCAAGGACAAAATCAAGACCAGCAGCTGCAGCAAGTCAAGCAAGCCGCACAAGATGTTCAGCAGTCGGCCCAGCAGACACTGAAGGTCGCTCAGCAGATCGAGGCGGAGGTCAGCTCGACAGCGCTTGACAATGTCCAGCAGCAAATCGACCAAATTGAGCAGGACATTCAACAGACTCGGCAAACCGCCGACCAGTTGAAGCAGGACATGCAGCAGCAAAATTCGGAGTCGCAAGAAGGATAAGTCCGGCGGTCCGATTTCCGTAGCCCTCTTCCCCGGAAGGGGGTTTTTCCATTGGAGCGAGTATCGGTATCGGCCGATATCCGAAGCACGGCAATGTTGCCATCACCTTGAATGCGCAAATCCGATAAAGCCATATCCGAACTCAAGAGCCGCGGAGGCAATCCATATGAGGTACATCAGCGGGCGATTGACAGCATACCAAGGGGAGCCATATAGTGAGGGAAACAGGAGACGTTCACCGCAGGTCTCCCGCTCTAATCATAGTTGCTTTGCATCGATACAGTCGAATACAACCGAGAAGGAGCACGACACTTTTATGAGCGAGCACCGCTACTCCATCCCGCGCTGGATGTCGATCCTCTACCGTACGGGTCAAATGTACTTGGCTGCCCGCTTCGAGCATCTGGACATCGGCAAAGGCCAGCTCATATTCCTGAACGCGCTGTATCGGCAGGACGGTATGACGCAGGAGGAAATTTCCTATGATCTGCGGATTGACAAGGGTACGACGGCCAAGGCGTTAAAGAAGCTGGAGGAGCAAGGGTATATCGTGCGGCTGGTGAGGGCTAACGACAAGCGGTCCTACAGCGTCCATCTTACGGAGAAAGCTCTGGCCATCCAAGACGAAGTACGGCAAGGCTTTGCCGAGTGGCGGAGCCTGCTGCTGCAAGGACTTTCGGAGGAGGAGCAGGAACGGATGCTGGACAGCCTGGAGAAGATGGGCCGCAATGCCGCCGAAGTTGCCGCCAAGTTCCGCGAAGGAGACCGTCAAGTTACCGGAGGCGGAACGGATATATCCTGATGCAGGGGATCTGTTGTTTCTTCAGCCGAGGCCGGCCTGCTCAAGCCTGCCTGCGCAGCCAGAGCCGGTAAGCGCCGTACACGGCGAGCAGAAACGCTCCATAGATGATGATGGTCAGGGCTGCGCTCCCGGCCGAAGCGGCCAGTTGATCTCCAACGATGGCAAACACGAGCATAACGGGAATTTTACCAAGCACCGTTGCCGTCACATAGGCAGCTGTCGTGATGCCGCTGACACCCGAATAGACGTTGACGACAGGTGCAGGAATGATCGGAATCAGTCTGGCAAACAGTACGGCAAAGAACGGATTCGCCTTCATCAGCTGCTGCATCCGCTCGGCATAGCGGTAACGCATCGCGACTCGCTCGGCGACATCCGTTAGCGAAAGACGAGCGAACACGAACATGATATAGGCTGCGATCACTGACGCCCCGATGTTCATGATGCTGCCGGTGACGACACCAAATTTGGCGCCCAGCACACCGGCAACAATCCCGAACGGAATGACCGGGAACAAGGCGAGCGCCGCAGCGGCAAGGAACAGCAGCACCGCATCGCCCGCGTCATCACGGCTTGTCAGCCACTCGCCCAGCGCGTCGCGCTCGCTGAGTACGATAGCGAGACCCCCGATATAAACAAGTGCGATCAGCCACTTGGAGCGGAACGGGCTGCGGCGTCTTCGTCCGTCTGGCATTCCTGCTTTGTCACCTCATCACCATTAATACCTATGTGGGGTATATTCATATGCAAAAAAAACTGCCGGACCTCTGTCCGACACGCCGCCATGATGGGCAGCAGCGTTACTGTACAACGTCGTAGCCTTGATCTTCGATGGCTTCTTTAATCTTGTCAAGCGACACAACTGCGGGATCGAACTGAACGTTCACTTGCCCCGCCGCCAAATCCACTTTGCCTGCTGCGCCGAGTTCCTTCACCGCACCTTCTACGGCGCGGACGCAATGATCGCAGGACATGCCCTGCACTTTCAGCGTAACATGTTCCATCGTTCTTCTCCCCTTATCTCATCAGTTTATTCATCGTGATCATGAGCTCTTTCACAACTTCATTATCGCCTTCTTGAATGCGCTCAATGACACAGCTGTTCAGATGATGCTCGAGCAGCAGCTTGCCGACGCCGTTCAGAGCCGATTGAATCGCCGCGATCTGATTCAATACATCGTCGCAATACGTGTCCTTCTCCACCATGCCTTTGACACCGCGGATTTGCCCTTCGATGCGATTCAGCCGCGAGATCAGGCTGCTCTTCGTTTTATCCGAATGATGGCTCTTGCGCTCGCTGCCGCTATGGCAGCACGCTTCCTGCAGCTGTTCCTGCTCCGCTATATTATGCTCTTCCATGGGGTTCAACTCCTTCCTACAACCCCACTATATCATACCCCTTGGGGGTATATCAAGCGGATATTCAAATCCCGCACAACGCTTGGCCATGCTAAACACGCAGCCCGACAACCATCCAGTCGTCCCGCTGCTCCGCATCCCCCATATATTCGCGCATGGCAGCTTCGAAGAACCGGCGCTGCTCCTCCAGTTCCATCCCGTCCCCCGCCGCCGCGGCGATCAATTCGACGAAACGCTTTCGTCCGTAAGAATAATTATTGTCCCCGCCGTTCTGGTCCAAGTACCCGTCCGTCGTCATATACAGCGTATCGCGGCTGCCTGCCGAGAGCTCCTTGACCTCGAACGTGTAATGGTCCGGCGTGCGGCGGTAGCCGATTCTCTTGGCGTCCCCCTTGATCATCCGCACCTCGCCTCCGCCTTCCCCGATCACATAGAGCGAGCATTTCGCCCCCGCGAACCGGACAAGGCCGCCGCCGAAACCGACCAGCCCGATATCCAGACCGTCGTCGGACAAGCCTGCGCCGCTGCCGCCATCCTGCTGTTTCAGCGTCTCCTTCAGCAGTACGTTCAATCGCGTCAAAATCATCCCCGGATCGTCGATCGCTTCATTCTCGACAATCCGGTTCAGCAGCGTCACCGCCAGCATCGTCATGAACGCCCCGGGCACGCCGTGGCCGGTACAGTCGCCGACTGCCGCAAGCCGGACGCCGCTAGGCGTTTCCGCGATCCAATAGAAGTCTCCGCCGACAGCTTCGACCGGTTTCCAGATGACGAAGTGCTGCGGAAACAGCCTCCGCATCTGCTCCTCCGAGGGCAGCAGCGACGTCTGGATCCGCTTCGCGTAGTCGATGCTGTCGAGAATACGGCCGTTCTGTTCGGCGAGCTGCTTCGTCCGCTCGGCCACTTCCTTCTCCAGCTCCTCGTTCAGCTGCAGCGCTCGCTTGTACGGATTGAAGATCCGCCGGGAAATATAGAAGAACAGCACGATGATGACGATCAGCGTCACGACCGTAGCCATGACCGTCTGCGCCTTGATCGTTTGCAGGAACGCGATCGTCTCCGCCCGCTCGATCGTGAATACGACGCGCAAATCTCCCGAACGGAGCGGGTACGAAATCAAATCCGTCAGCTCCCCCGTTTCACCGGTAAATTCCAGCACCTGCGTATCGTCATGGAAGCGGCTCAGCACCGTCTGCGCCATGTCGCGGGGCATGTGCTTCTCGAGCTTCGTATAATCGCTCTCCAGCCGGTCGGACAGCAGCACGGTGCCGGCAGCATCAATGAGCATAACGTGCGTGCTTGTCCCGTATTTGAACGACTGGAACTCCTTGGCTACGTCCTCCAGACTCAGTCCTACGCCCGCGACTCCAAGCGGCTTGTCCGGCGATCCCATCAGCACGTTGAAGAACACGAACGTTTGCCCGCGGATGTCGTTGGAATCAATTTGCACGGCCACCTTCTTGCCGCCGGACAGCATGTTGTAGAACCATACGTGGCGCGGGTTGTCCTTCGACATATAGTCGATCACTTGCTTGCTCTCCGCCCAGTACTGGTTCGATACGGCGCTGACGATAAACGAGTTTTTATAATCGTAATCGTGCGCGAGGCTGTACAGCCTCTCCTTGGCGTACGAACCGAGGCGCCCGTCCTGCTCGCCGCCCGCCACCCACTCGATAACCGCAGGATCGTCCGCAAGCAGAACCGCCGTCTCCCGGGCGCGCTGAAGCCGTCCCTCCACCTTGGAAGCCATCGCTTGGGCGATCGTCGTCAGATCCTGCTCCTTCAGCTTGCGGACGGCTTGCTTCTCCACCAGCGTGTATACTATCGTTCCGATCAGCAGCATCGAGAACACAATAGCGGCACTTGCAAAAATAAGCACCCGTACGGCGCTTCGGTCATGCTTCAATCTCTCCAGCAAGGTGGACTCGTTATTCATCATGTTGGCACCCGCCTTGACTGTTAATCGAGCGGAATGATTCGAAACGGCAGCGTCAGGTCTTCTTTAAATTCTTCGGCGCACTCCAGCTCGCTGTCGTTGTCGCGGTTATAGTACCATGCGATCTCAACCCGCTTGCCTTCGTTGTGGGCATCTTCCAGCTTCTCCAGCAGCATGAGGAAGCACTTCGTGCTGCTAGTATTAATGTACGGCAGCGTCAAGTTTACGTGAAGCTCGCCGTTCGCCGCATCGTTCAAATACGTGTCCGCCCATTCCAGCAGCGGTTCGTAAAACTTGAACGCATTGTCCGGGTACGACTGCCCGCTGATTGCAAGCAGCTTGCGTTCCGGGTCGAATTCGACGCAGGGCGTGCTCTTCGTCGCCTCGATCGTCCATTTATCCATACGAACAGCTCCTTATATGACCGCCTTAAGCGAGAAAAATGATACGTCCCCGTCGATCTCCGTCACCGAATATTGAAGCGGAGCCGCGGATTTGCGTGCGATTTCGATCAAGCCGAGTCCGGCGGCAGCTCGCGGCGGAGCTTTTCTTTGTACAGCCGCTTTAATGCATCCTTGTCCAGACCGACGAGCTCGTCGATCGTTCGGGTCAGCTTCGGAAGGTCGCGATTCAGAACCAAATTGCCGGAAGCGATATAATAATGGCCTTCCTCTTTGCCGATCGTAATAATGGCGGATTGCACCAGCCGGTCGAATTCGGCGGCGTGTTCCTTGCTGTGCGTGTAATTTTTGATATTCTGGGTCTGCTCGATGAACACGGAGAACACGTTCGTAATCTGGTTGGAAGGACGATTCTCCGACTCCAGATAAGATTTTACCGCCTGGCCGTACTCCTCAATCAGTCCTTGCGACAGCCGTCCGCTGAAGCAGATCATGATCCCGCTATCTTGCAAAGTCTTCTGGACCTGCAGCAATTGTCGATTCATACCATCGTTCCTTTCTGCTCCATGTCAACCATCGGCAAGGTAAAATAAAAGGTGCTGCCTTCTCCATACTTGCTGATTACGCCGATCGTGCCATTATGCTGCAAGATAATTTCCCTGGAAATGGCAAGGCCCAGTCCCGTCCCCGACACACCTTCGCCGTCGGCAGCCTTCACCCGGTAAAACCTCTCGAACACGTACGGCAAACTCTCTTCATGCAAGCCGATGCCCGTATCCGTAACGCGTACGATCAGCGAGGTTCCCGACTGCTCTCCGGGAGCGTCTCCGAGCTCCGCCTCGATCTGGATGGCGCCGCCGCTCGGGGTAAACTTGATCGCATTATGTACAAAATTCGTCATCACCTGCTCGATCCGGTACGGGTCCGCCTTGACCAGCTTGCGGCTGCCGATCGGAGCCTCCGCTGCTTGTGAGCAAGAAGTGAAGCTTAATTCAACCCCCGCCTTGTCGGCGTCGATCTTGAACTTCGTCGTATATGGCCGCAGCAGCTCTTCCGGCGTCAACAAGCGAAACGTGAACGGGATCTTATTGGATTCCAGACGCGACAATTGGAACAAATCCGCGACAAGCTGATTGACGTACTGCACTTTGCCGTAGATCATGCCAAGATATTCGCCGTCTGCCGGAACGACACCGTCGAGCATCGCCTTTACATAGCCTTGAATGGACGTCATCGGCGTTCCCAGCTCATGGGAAATGTCGGAAACCAGCTTCTTGCGCTGCGCCTCCATCATTTTCAGGCTTTCCCCGGCCTCCCTCAGCTTCTGTTCCCGTTCTTTAAGCGTACGTCCCTGGATATCGCTGATGCGGGATATTTTGACGGCCGTCTTCAGCAGCTTCTCGTAGCCGATAACGAGATTGCGGAATGCGTCCTCTCTTTCCGCCGCCGCATGCTCATCCCGGAGCAGCTGCCGAGACCGTTCCAGCAGCTCCACCTCCGCAGCGAATGCGTCTTGGGCAACATCTTTCCTTGAGCGCAGCGCACCTCATCCTCCTTCCGCCGGCCGTTCGGTTAGTTCAGCTGCAGCACCTTATTTAGGGCTTGCTGAACAAGATTCGTTCCATTTACACCCAACGTAAGTCTCTAAACCC
>NZ_JBHLWN010000035.1:0-20083 GCF_042432825.1 Paenibacillus chartarius
TAAATTCGACAAACCCGTGATAAAGGCCTGCTTTACGCGGACTTTTTCACCGGACTTTTAGGGAAATGCTTCTTAATGAAGCCTGCCAGCAGAGGTCCGATGAAGGCGATTCCGATTCCTGCGATCAAGGCCGTGACCAGCAAGTAGAAGACGGAAGCCGTGAACGCGCGAAGTGCGGTGCCGACTGCGATAATGACCAGAGATATGCCCATTACCTTCTCCATTCCCCACTTACCACCGGCTTTAACAGCGAACGGGGAGAAGAGTCCCATACAGAGCACGGGAATTGAAGTGAGCAGACTGGCGACAGCCCCGTTCATTCCGAGATCGGTCCGAATGCTGTCCAACAAAGGGGCGATTGAATTAATCGCCGGGCGTAAATTCAGCGAAGCTGTAAATAACGCAATGGCTATAAGGATGTTTTTGTTCATGACGCTTGCTCCCCTCTATAAGTAATTGACTAGAACCATCACCACTTAGCGGTTGCCAGTGAAACAAATCTTACTTGAAGCACCAACATTTATCAATTATATTGAATTTATAATAATCATTTAAAATACAAATGATCGAACGGATTCGGAAGGAGAGGGCGGGAAGGGTGGAGCTTAGGCAGCTGGAATATTTCATGGCGGTGTGCGAGGAGCTGCACTTTACGAGGGCGGCGGATAAAATTGGGATTTCCCAGCCTAATTTGAGCTTGTCGATCAAAGCGTTGGAAGAAGAGGTCGGAATGCCGTTGTTCGACCGGATCGGCAAACGCATCGAACTGACGGATGCGGGCTCAATTTTGAAGAAGCACGCCCGGATGATGCTGCAGAATCTCAGCAACGCGCTTCAAGAGATGGACGATCTGTATCATCAGAAAGGGGGGAACCTGAGCATTGGGGCCTTGCCATCGGAACTGGATTATCGCCTAACCCCGATGTTTATTCGTTTCTTCCAACGATATCCGAACATCCGGCTGAAGATTGTTTCCGAAGTCGATGTCACTGGACTGGTGTTGAACACAGACACGGATATCGGAATAGCAGTGAAGCCCCAATTCGATTCGCGGCTGGTCATTCGCCCCTTGGCCCGAGAGGAGTATGGGATCGTCGTGTCCAAGAATCATGAGCTGTCGCAGGACGAATCGGTATCCTTGGCCGACCTGCAGACGCTGCCCATCGTCATGTATCCCAAAGGGCTATGGGGTAGAGATTTCTTGGATAGCTGGTGTCGCCAACACGGGTTCCAAATGAACGTAGTGGTTGAGACTAGCTCAAATCCATCGCTCTTTCATTTTGTCAAGGCTAATATTGGGGTGGGAATCGCTGCGATTTCGCTTCTGGAATCCATTGATAGCCTTGACTTACGCTTTCTCCCGATTCGCGATTATCCGCCTGTAAGGGAGATGAGCATTATTTACCGTTCGGATAAATATCTCAACCACGCAGCGCGCGCCTTTATTCATTTTGCGGAGGAGCAGCTGAAGGACCTGACGAAATGATTATAGGTGTTACGATAATCATGCCGATTCGAAAGAGATGATTATAGCTGCAGAGTAAGGCAGCCTCCATAATAATCGCTGGAAGGGAGCAACGAGCTCCAATCAAAGCTGATTCAAGAATGGAGGATACTGACAAGATGAACAAATCATTTCGTCTGCTGCTCTGTCTGCTGATGGTCGCTTCATACCTGCCATGGGCGGGGCTGCAGCAGGCTGCGGCGGCCGGCTTCCCGACGGGCTGGAACAGTGTGGGCTTTAATGGATCAAGCGGTAACAGTGCCTACGATTCGGCCTCTGGAAGCTTTACGATCACCGATACGACAGGAACAGGGATTCCGAACCAGGTGGATGAGCAATTTCAATATGCTTATACGACCGTAAGCGGGGATTTTACTCTGATTGCCCGGCTTACCGGTTATCCTTATGTGTCCGGCGGGATGGCCGGGATTATGGCGCGTACGAGCTTGGAGAAGGGCAGCTCTTTCTTCTTCGGCAACTATTACGGAACCGGGGGCAAATATCAGCCTTACGTGACCTCACGTCTGACCTCCGACCCGACGAAGGCTGCAAGCAATTCCGGGTATAAGGACGGCTCCGGCAGCAATATTACGTATGACTTCGCAAGCGCACCCCAGTATATGAGAGTCCGGAAACAGGGAAGCGCCTTCTATCTGGATCTCGGGAACGTATCCGGAACGACGATCACTTGGACTCAGATCAACGGAAAAACGATCACCGATGTGAAGTCGCCGACGTACGTGGGGCTGGCTTCCGCCAAAGCCGGTACGGTCTCGATGTTCGACAGCGTGACCTTGCTTAATAGCTACAGCAATGCGGCAACGACCGATGTTTCCGCATTAACCTCGAATTTGCCCGTATCGGCACCTGTTCCGGCAGCGCCAAGCGGGATGAAGGCCGAGGGAGGGACTGCGAAGGTAGCGCTTAACTGGGACACGGTGACAGGCGCTGTTTATTACAACGTGAAGCGCGGTGAAGGTTCCGGCAGCGAATACGATGTGATCGCGACTCGGCTGATGTTCGATTCGAGCGTAACCAAGGCAATTTATACGGACATACAGGTGACCAACGGGAAGACTTACTATTATGTGGTTACCGCTTCGAATGAATCCGGAGAGAGTCTCCCTTCCAATGAAGTACAGGCAACGCCGATTGCATTAGCATTGCCGGCAGCGCCCGCTCAGGTGAGCGCATCTCCGGCAGACGGCCAAGTCACCGTCAGCTGGCAAAGCGTACCGGGCGCCGCATCTTATCAAGTGAAGCGCAGTACGACCCAGGGCGGACCGTACACCGTCGTTGCCGCCAATGTAAACGCTAGCAGCTACCAGGATACGGGACTATCCACCGGAACTACATATTACTATGTTGTCAGCGCGGTCAATGAAATCGGTGCAGGTCCGGAATCCGCCGAGGCTGCGGCTCAGCCGGCCAGCTTCCTGATCTATGACACCTTCGAAGCAAGCGAGCTGGGGGCGCTTCCTTCCGGATATACGCCGCCTTTCGGCAGCGGCGTGATCAGCGACTTCTCTGCTTCGAACAATACCAGCGTCATCAACAACGATCATCGTACGAATAACTACGGCAACACGTCCGCCGTCGTAGCCGGAAACGGGACGAACGTGCTGTGGATCAATGACGGCGCCGGACGGGGCGGCTTCAACAAGGCGTTCGCTCCGGTTACTGCGGCTAGCAACGGCGGCGTGACGGCGCAGCTGCGTTTTATGCAAGCGGCGCGGGTGGGCGACTCCTATGTGCTGGAGCTGCTTGACAGCAGCAGGAAAATTGCCGTTTCCTACAACATCAACGCTTCTCCTGTGGCAATCTCCAATGCGACCTGGTACACGGTCAAATATGTTGCGGATGTAAACGCCAAAACTGCAGACTTGTACGTTAACGGCACCTATTATGGGAACGTGGCCTTTACGACGCCGGTCACGGATATTGCCTCCGTGAACTTCAGGATGGCAGGCTCCTCCATGGGACAAGCCTATGTCGATGATGTCATTGCGTACCGTCAGATTGTTACCACACCTCAAGCCTTAATCTCCGAAGGAGCCAACAAGCGGGTGGAGCTGAGCTGGAATGCAGCCAGCGGAGCGGAAGCCTACAACGTATATCGAAGCTCTTCCAAGGAAGGTCCGTTTACGCAGATTGCCGCGGGCGTGACGACGAACAGCTACTCCGATACGTTCGAGCTGGTTAACAATACGTATTACTACTACCAAGTGACTGCAGTATCCGCCGGGGCGGAGAGCGACCGCTCCAATACGGCCGAGGCTTATCCGAACGATGTTCCTCCGCCGTCGGCGCCGATAACCGGACTGCAAGCGACTGTAAGAGACGGGCAGCTGACGATCGCCTGGGATCCGGTCAGCGGTGCAACCTACTATACGCTTGAGAGAAGTACGACACCTGAGGGACCATTCGTACCGCTGCTGGCCGGCGGGAAAGCGAAGCTGACGGAGACCTCCTATCTGGATGTCGGCTTGACAGCGGGTACGCTTTATTACTACAAGGTGACAGCGGGTAATGTCGGCGGGCTGGGGCAGCCGCAGCTGATCGAGCGTGTGACCCCGGCGGCACCTCTGCAATCGCCGACGCTGATTCAGGCGGAGCCGGGCAGCGGCAGCGTGGAGCTGGCATGGAGCGCTGTACCGGGAGCTGCTGCATATCAAGTCAAACGAAGCGAGACGAGCGGCGGGGCTTATACCGTAATTGCAAGCGTAAACGAAACCGGTTACAACGATACCGCGGCAGTCAACGGCAAGACGTACTACTACGTTATTACCGCGGTAAATGGCCGGCAAGAAAGCAGAATGTCCAACCAGCTGCGAGCGAAGCCGGGGCCGTTGGCGGCCGGAGCGCCGGCAAGACCGGCCGGGTTAAAGGCGACGGCTAAGGATGGAGCCGCGGCGCTGTCATGGGAAGCCGTACCGGGTCCTGTAACTTATCAGGTCAAGAGGGCAGACGCCGCGGTGGGGACGTTCACCGTTATCGCCGCAACGGAGCAAACCTACTACGAGGATCTAAACGTAACGAACGGAACGACCTACACCTATGTCGTAACAGCTGTGAATTCGAATGGCGAAAGCTTGGAATCGGACGCAATCGCCGTGCTCCCGGCGAAGGTGCTGACCGTCGATAAGAATGCGGCAGCAGACGGGGTCTCGCTGTTCAACACGATCCAGAGTGCGGTAGATTCCATACCTGCTTCGAATCCGACAAGAACGATCATCTCGATCGCGCCAGGCACATATACGGAGAAGCTGAAGGTGACCCGCCCGTATGTCAGCTTGGTCGGTGCCGGCAGAGACGTAACGACAATCGTATACGGAGACTATGCGGGAACCTCTTCGACGGCAGGCCAGCCGGGCCACACCGGCAATACGTTCCTGAGCCAGACGGTTGAAGTGAATGCGGACTATTTCCATGCCGCCAACCTGACGATTGCAAACAGCTCCGGCCCCCGCTCTCAGGTGGCTCAGGCGGTGGCGCTGTCGCTCAAGAGCGATATGGCTGTTTTCGAATCGGTACGCTTGAAGGGCTATCAGGATACGCTTTATAACGGCTTGAACGCCAAAAACCAAGGCCGGCATTATTTCCATAACAGCATCATTGAAGGCGATGTCGATTTTATTTTCGGTGAGGCGCCTTCCGTAGTGATGGATAACGTCCAATTGGTGCTCGTCAGTCATACGGGCGGGGGCGGCCACATTACCGCGGGAGCCCAGAAGAACGTCACCGACAAGGGCTATTTGTTCCTGAACTCGCAGGTGGTTGACGACGCTTCCGCACAGGGCGCCTACGATTTGGGCCGTCCTTGGAAGGACTACGCCCGCGCCAGCTTCGTCAACACGTTCATCGACTCGAAGAAGTTTCTGCCGGCCGGCTGGGTTGCCGCTTGCGCCGGAACGTGCAAAACCGCTTATTTCTCCGAGTACAACAGCTACGGCACCGGTGCGAATGCAAGCGCACGTACGATCGCTGCACAGCTGACAGGGCAAGAGGCAAGCGTGACGGTGGCGTCGATGTTCGACGGTTGGGATCCATCGGTGCCGGTGTTCATGCCGAAGGTAAATTATGTGCCGGCGGTCTCGGCTTCTTACGCTGTCTTTGACAAAAATAAAGAGAAACAGGCGGATCTCTACGTAACCGTGCGCAATAGCCACGGCTATCCGCTTACGGGCTTGAAGAACGGCAATGAAACGGTAGCCCCCGGCCATTACAAGCAGACAGCCAGCGGATATATGATCGACAGGTCGTATTTGGCCGGCCTTTCGGAGGGAACGGTCACCATCACCTTCCAATTCGAAGGCGCAGAGGTACCGCTGCGGATCTATGTCATCAATACGGCGAGCTCGGATATCGGCAGAGAGGTATTGAGCGCGAACGACGGGTGGGCCTCCCACACGACGGGAACGACGGGAGGAGCCGCGGCAAGCCCGGACAATGTGTTCTATGTGGATAACCGCAGCGAGCTGGTCAATGCGGTGGCCGGCAATACCCCGAAGATCGTCTACATTCGCGGTACGATCGATATGAATGTGGATGACGGCAACAATCCGGTAGGACGCGAGTATTACTCCGATCCGGCCTATAGCCTCGAGGAATACCTCAAGGCGTATGACCCGGCCGTATGGGGCAAGCATTTGCCTTCCGGACCGCTCGAGGATGCGCGTGCAAGGTCGGCGGCCAACCAGGCAAGCCGAATCCGTATTAATGTAGGCTCCAATACGACTATTGTGGGATTGCCGGGCGCGAATGCCAAAATTTTAGGCGGCAACATCAACCTGGATCGAGTGGATAATGTCATCATCCGCAATATTCAGTTCGAGAATACATTCGATCATTTCCCGCAATGGGATCCGACCGACGGGGAGTCCGGCAACTGGAACTCGGCCTACGACAGCATATCGGTGAAGGGCTCGACGCATGTATGGATCGATCATAATGAATTCAGCGATGCCGGCGGCACGGACGATAAGAGCGGTAAATATTTCGGGCGCAAATACCAGCAGCATGACGGCGCCGTAGATATTACCAACGCATCGGATTTCGTGACCGTATCGTACAATCACTTCCACGACCACGACAAAACGAATTTGATCGGCGGAAGCGATGAAGCAAGCGGCGATGCCGGCAAGCTGAGAATTACGTTCCATCATAACTATTACGAACATGCAGGGCAGCGTGCGCCTCGCGTACGTTACGGCCAGGTGCATGTGTACAACAACTATTACGAAGGCTCGCTCGCGCATCCGGTTTATCCGTACATGTATTCGATTGGGGTAGGCTTTGAATCGCAAATTTATGCGCAAAACAACTATTTCGCGATGGATGAAGGGATGCAGCCGAATGCGCTGATCCAGGTGAGCAAAGGAACGAAGCTGACCGATGAAGGCTCGATGCTGAACGGTGCTAGCGTCAGCATTGCCGGCAGCTTCGGCGGCCTGAGACCGGTAGACTGGAAGCCGACGCTGCACACTACGGTGGATGCGACAGCCGATGTTCCTGCGATTGTTCGCGCTCAGGCCGGTGTGTTCAAGTCCGGTGGTGACAACGGCGGTGGTGGTGACAACGGCGGTGGTGGTGATAACGGCAACGGTGGCGACAACGGCAACGGTGGCGGAAACGGCGATGGAAGCACTTCAGGTACGAGCGGTGGAACCGGCGGTACACCGGGAGCCCCATCGAAGGGCAGCAATAGCGAGTCCGGACGGCTCCAAATGAAGGAGCTGCAGAGGGAGACCGTCTCGAACGGAACGGTTACCGTCACGGTGGATGCGGAAAAGGCGGCGGCGTTAATTGCCAAGGCGCCTGCGGACATGAAGATCGTTCAAATTGATGTGGGTTCTGCGGGCAGCACGATCCGAACGGAGCTTACTCCGGGACTATTGAACGCCTTGAGCGCAAAGAACGAGGAGGCGGTGCTGGAGATTACTTCGGTGAACGGAAGCTATACCCTTCCGGCAAAGCTCATCGATACGTCAGCGATCGCGAAGATGTACAACGCAGCGGAGCATGACGTGAAGGTCGTTGTACTCATGACCAAGGTGGAGGGGACTCCGGCGGAGGAAGCGCGAGCCGCTGTGACGAAGGCGGGAGCGAGTATGCTTACAGCTCCGGTAGCATTCGAAACCGTCATCGAGGTGCAGGGCAAGACACAGACGATCGATAGCTTCAACACTTATATCGAGCGTAGATTGAAGCTGCAGAGCGATGTCGACCCGAGCAAGTCGATCGGCGTCATGTACGATCCGCAGACGCAGACGATTATGCCGGTGCCGACCGTGTTTCAAGGCTCCGCAGCGACGCTGCTGCGGCAGGGCAACAGCATCTATACCGTCGTAGAGCATGCCAAGTCCTTCGACGACATGACGGGCCACTGGGCGGAGGCGGACGTAGAGACTCTTGCCTCCAAGCTGATTGTCCACGGGGTAACGGACACTAACTTTGCCCCCGAGCAGCCGGTGACCCGGGCCGAATTCGCAGCGCTGATCGCACGTGCTCTTGGCCTGCTCCCTCAGCGGACGGACCGATTCCGTGACGTGCAGGAGTCCGATTGGTTCTCCGGCGCTGTCGGAGCAGCCGCCAAAGCCAACCTGATCAGCGGCTACGAAGACGGTACGTTCCGCCCGGATGCTCCGGTCACTCGCGAGCAGATGGCGGCGATGCTGGCAAGGGCGCTTCAGCTGGGCGGGCATGAGGTGCAGGGGAACGCAGCCTTACTGGAGCGCTTCACCGACCGGGCGGACATCTCCGCCTGGGCGGACGAGGCCGTCACCGCTGCGCTTTCCGCGGGCATCATTCAAGGTATGACGGATACGAGCTTCGCGGCGCACAACCAGGCTACCCGCGCTCAAGCGGTAACGATGCTGAAGCGCACGCTGCAAAGCATGAAATTCATGAATCCATAAGGGATTGGCTGCCGCGCGGTACATCACCGGCGGCAGCCTTCTTTTTATCCCGTACGGCCTAGTTTCGCTCTCATCCCTTATGGTACAATCAGACCATCATCATAGAAGCGACGGAGGAGATCAGGTGTGACAGGCCGCACGATTCCTTATTATGCCAAATGGGCTGTCTTCTGTTTTGCCATCACCTCGCTGCCGGTGGTCCTGTTAGGCATGTTCTCTTACATGCACGCCTCCGGTGTCGTTCAACGCAACGTGAATGAGCAGAAGGCGTTAAGTCTGGCCCAATTGCAGACGAATATCGAGCAGATGCTGAAGACCGTCGATCAGACGACGACCCACTTTTTAAGCTCATCCCTGGTCCTCAGCGTGATGAACGAGCCGTTGAACCCGAGGCAGTTCACGACTGCCAATCAGCTCAAGGCCGAGCTTGGGTATTTGCAGCGGCTGGATATGGGAATCGCCGATATTACGATGCTGAGCACGGCCGGCGGTTGGCTGATGAATAACAACGGACTTTACCGGATCGGTGATGAGCAGAAGATTTACCGGGAGCGGCTGGAGGAGCCTGCTCCAACGTTCTGGCAAATTCGTCAGGCGGAAGGGAACCGTTCGGCGGTACATGGCTGCGAGATGGAGATTCATTTGGTAAAAAAGCTCCCCCTAACCGCCTTCAAGCCGACGGGGCTCGCCGACATCACCATACCCGCCTGTTCCTTAGGCGATACGCTAACCTTTGATACGGAGCAGGAATTGCTCCTCATGCTTGACCGCAATCGGAAGGTAATTTGGTCGCAAGGCCTGCTAACGGGACAAAGCAGTGAAATCAGCGAGAAGTTGACAGCGCTTACAGACCGGCAGGGTCAATCGAATCTGAGGCTGCACGGTCAAGAATATACGGTAACGTACCGAAAATCGGATTATAACGATTGGATGTATGTGTCTGCGGTACCGGTGGCGATGCTTGCAGAGCAATCGCATCATATCGGATGGGTGACGCTGTGGATTTGCCTTATCCTGCTGCTGCTGTTTATCGGGGTATCCTGGGCCTGGTCGAAGCGCATGTACCGGCCGATACAATCGCTGTACCGGGAGGTGCTGAGCGAGCAGGGAGAGAGCGACTCCGGGAAGCGGGGGGACGAGCTTAGCGCAATCGGGGAACGAATTCATACCTTATTCAAGGCCCAACGCGAGCTGAAGGGCCAGCTGCAGGGCCAGCTGGAACAGCTGAAGCTGTTCTTCATGCTTAAGCTGCTGCTCGGGGGCATGAAGGAGTCGGAAATCGCGGACGGCTTGGCGAGCTTCGCCATGCCGGCGGATTTTCGCTGCTTGGCGGTGATGTCTGTGCAGATCGAGCTTGAAGGTTCCCGTTTCGAGGATAAGGACTATGACCTGCTCGTGTTCGCAGTGAATAATATGATCGGTGAGCTGCTGCCGGCCGGCGGGCGGCTGGAGCCGATTGTCCTCGGCCGGGCGCAGGTCACCGTGATGACTTCGGAGCAGATGGAGGAGCAGGCGTTTCACGACGAGCTTCTTGCTGTGGCCTATCGGATTCAATCGGCCGTAAGCGAATACCTTGGCTTAACGGTGACGATCGGCCTCAGCTGCATCTATCGAAGATTGGGGGATATTCCGCGCGCCTACGAGGAAGCGACGGAGGCACTTCGTTCCAAGCAGCGCTTTGGCGACCAGAAGGTTATCGAATTCTCCGAGCTGGGGGAAAATCGGACACTCCAATACTCGTATCCGCTTGAGCAGCAGAATGAGCTGTTCGAGGCGATCAAGCTCGTCGATCGCGCCCAAGCGCAGCTTCAATTACGGCAGCTGATCGAGCAGCTTTGCCGTCCGGATCTGAGCCCGTACGACCGGCAATATCATGTCGTTCGACTGGTGATGAACGTGCTGAATTTGGCGCACAGCTTTCAGCTTCAGCAGCTGGTGGACCGGCAGCAGACCCTATTCGAAGAACTCTTCCGGCTGGATGTGGCGAAGGAAGGCGAGCTCTGGCTGCAGCGGACGCTGGTCGATCCGATTCTTCGCAGTCTGGAGGAGCGGACCGAGCAGCGCCATGTCCAGCTGTCCAGACAGATGGTGGAGATCGTTCATAACGAATTCGAGACCGATCTGTCGATCGAAGTATGCGCCGACAGGCTGCACTATAACGCCAGCTATTTAAGCACGGTGTTCCGCAAAAGCATGAACGTGCCCTTCAGCACCTACCTGGCCCAACACAGGCATGAAGTGAGCAAGCGGTGGCTGGCCGAGACGAACGTATCCGTGAAGGAAATCTCCGAGCGGCTGCGGTATACCAACCCGCAAAATTTCATCCGCTCGTTCCGCAAGCTGGAAGGAATGACGCCGGGCAAATACCGGGAGCAGCATGCCGCTGCCAGTAAGGAGAAGCAGGGCGTGAAGGAGGAGAAGGGTACATGCGCCGTTGGAGTCCCACACGCACACTCGTAGGTCTAGCGTCGCTCATGCTGCTGATGACCGGATGCACCGGAGTCGGCATGGCAAGCGGCGGCGGGAAAGCGACGAAGCCGGCGGAGCGGCGGGATGGGGAAGCCCAAGCGCTTGACATGTCGATGATGCTGGTTTTATACGATAAGCAGCTGCCCTCCGATCTGCTGGAGAAGGTGCTGGAGGAGAGGACGGGGATCGGGCTCAGCCTCACTTGGGTACCCGATTCGATCTATTCGGACAAGATGATGTCCGCCTTCACTTCGGGAAGCTTGCCGAAGGTGATCCAAGTGAAGCAAGTGGACTTACAGAAGCCGCTGATCGTCAATGCCGTAAGGTCCGGCACGTTCTGGGAAATCGGGCCCTATCTCGATGATTATCCGAACATCAGCAAATACATGAAGCCCGCGATCCGGGAGCATGCTGCCTATTTCGGTAAGGATTACGGCATTTATTGGGAGCTTCCGCTGTCCCGTCAAGGCATCCAATACCGGAAGGACTGGCTTGAGCGGCTTGGTTTGCGGGAGCCTCGAACGCTGGAGGAGTTGTATCAGGTGCTCCGGGCGTTTACCTATCAGGATCCGGACGGCAACGGGCGCCAAGACACTTACGGGCTCGTGGACCGCAATGATCTCGTGTACGGGGCGTTTAAGAACATTGCTTCCTATTACGGTGTTCCTAATCAATGGGGGCTGATGAACGGCAGGCTGACGCCGGAATTCATGACAAGGGAATATGTGGAAGCGATGCGGTTCATGAAGCGGCTCCTGGATGAAGGCATCCTGAATGCGGACTTTTCGATTACAAGCAAAACCCAGCAGGAGGAGCGATTCGCAGCCGGCGAAGCGGGGATGATGATCTCGAACCTGCTCGCTTCCTCGGCGAACGACCGGCTCAAGAAAATGAATCCGAACGCCGAGGTGGATATCCTTAATCGGATTCAAGGGCCGTCGGGGGAGCACGTCTGGGGAGGCAGCGGTCTCGGCGGCTTATACATGTTTCCCAAGAGCAGCGTAAAGACGGAGCAGGAGCTGCGGGCGATTCTGCAGTTCTTCGATCGGCTGCTGACGGAGGAACTAAACAATCTGATCACGTACGGCATCGAGGGACGCCACTATATCCGAACGTCAGATGGTGCCGCCAAGGTCAAACCGGAAACCCGCGAGCTTCGCAGCCAAGAGGTGGAGCCTTATAACACGGCCTTCCGTTCGTTCGATATCCGCTATTTGACGCAGGGCAGCATGAACGAACTGCAGAAAAAAATCAACCGCCTTACTCAGGATAACGAGCAGATCGTCGTTCTGGACCCGGCGGCAGGGCTGATCTCCCCGACCTTCGCGGAGAAGGGCGCCGAGCTGCAGAAGATCGTCAACGATGCTACGTATCATTTTATTCTCGGTACGATCGACGAACAGGGCTTCGCACAGGAGCTGGAGCGCTGGACCCGCAGCGGCGGCGATTCCATTATTGCGGAAATGAATGAGGCTTACGCTCGGAGCGGCAGAAAGCGGTAGACAAAGGGACGTTCAATGTTTGGACTTATACTGGCTGGGCGTAACGCCTACGAATTTTTTGAATTGGCGCATAAAATGGGTATCGTTCTCATAACCGCACATCGCGGAAATGGCGGAAATGGATAAGGAGCTGTTTTTCAGCAAATATTTGGCATGCTCCAGCCTGCTGTTAATAATGTCGGTAACGACGGAGCAGCCGAACAGCTCCTTATAAATATGCTGAAAGTACGATTTGCTCAAATTCATATACGTAGCCAGCGTTTCTACGGATCTGTGCGTTTCGGGCGAGCTGAACAGCTCGTTTCGCAGCCTGGAAAATTGCAGGTAATAGCGACTGGCCTTGTCGTTCAAGGCAGGTCTCTCGAGCAAATGGCAAAGCTTCATGAGAAGAGTTCTGATTTCGGAATCGATAATTTCTTCACGGAACGAGCCGGCGGACCGGTGGATGCTGGTCAGTTCCATGATGCATCTTGAAATCAACAGCGGATCTACCGCTTTGACGGGCGTATCCAGCGGGAAACGGGTCCGCTCCAGGAATGCCTCCAGATCGGCGCCGTCCACATGAAACCAATCGTTAATGAACGGCTTCTCCGCATCCCTGTAAATATAGCGGGTTGTCGGGCGGAACAGCACATATGTATTTTTCTCAACCGGCATAATTCTGCCATTCAGAATAACCTCGGAGGAGCTTTTGAATAGAACAAAGGCATAGTTCCCCGACCCCGCCGGCCGGTCGATCGTCAGCCCGTTCCGATGAATAAAATTATATCCGCAGCTAATCAATTCGAACATGTCCTGGCTCCTCAAAAAAGCACGATAGGTCAGTTTTTGGATATTATAGTTCATTGTTGCCGAGCGATCAAGCTACTAAAATTTAACTAGGCATATATGACTTTGAGGGCAAAGGAGCAGGGGATATGGCAAAGTTAATCATTGATGCGGACTCTCGTTTAAGCACGATTGACCGCAATATTTACGGACATTTCTCGGAACATTTGGGACGCTGCATTTATGAGGGGATTTATGTTGGCGAGGATTCGCCGATTCCGAATACCGAAGGGATGCGAAACGACGTTCTCGAGGCTCTGAAGCGCCTTCAAATCCCCGTGCTCCGTTGGCCGGGCGGCTGCTTTGCGGATGAATATCATTGGAAAGACGGCGTAGGCCCGAAGGAAAAGCGGAAGCGGATGATCAATACGCATTGGGGCGGCGTCGTGGAAAATAACCATTTCGGCACCCACGAATTTTTGCGGTTGTGCGAGCTCATCGGCGCCGAGCCTTACATCAGCGGCAATGTTGGAAGCGGTACCGTGGCGGAAATGTCCGAATGGGTGGAGTACATGACCTTCGACGGCGAGTCGCCGATGGCGAACTGGCGGAGGGAGAACGGACGCGAGCAGCCTTGGAAGCTGACCTATTTCGGCGTCGGCAACGAGAACTGGGGCTGCGGCGGCAACATGCGCCCCGAATATTACGCAGACCTGTATCGCCAATACTCCTGCTACGTCCGGAATTACGGCGATAACAAGATTTTCAAAATCGCTTGCGGAGCCAATTCACAGGACTATAACTGGACCGAAGTGCTGATGCGCGAGGCGGCCCGGTTTATGGACGGCTTGAGCCTCCATTACTATACGCTTCCTACCGGAAACTGGAAGGACAAAGGGTCGGCCACCGATTTCGACGATAAACAATGGTTTGACACGCTGCAGCGTACGTTGTTCATGGATGAGCTGATTCGCCGCCACGCTGCGATTATGAACCAGTACGATCCGGACAAGCGGGTTGCGCTGATCGTAGACGAATGGGGAACATGGTACAACGTCGAGCCCGGCACGAACCCCGGCTTCCTGTATCAGCAAAATACGATGCGCGATGCGCTTGTGGCCGGCATCAATCTGAATATTTTCCACCAGCATTCCGATCGGGTCCGTATGGCGAATATCGCTCAGGTGGTCAATGTGCTGCAAGCGGTCATTCTGACGGAGGGAGCGGGGATGGTCCTGACCCCAACTTATCATGTATTCGATATGTATAAGGTTCATCAGGGCGCCAGCCTCGTCTATTCCCGTGCGGAAAGCCCGGCTTACGAAATGGACGGACAGACAATCGACCAGCTTAGCGCGTCCGCCTCGGTAGATGCGAATAACCGCCTGCATATTTCGCTATGCAACCTGCATCACGCGGATGCTCTGGAGGTGGCATGCGAGGTTCGCGGAGCGAGAGCCGGGGATATTACAGGAACCGTGCTGACCTCCGAATCGATTCAATCGCATAACACCTTTGAGGATCCGGAAGCCGTGAAGCCCGCCGAATTCCGCGATTTCCAGCTTGCGAACGATCAGCTCGCGGTCAAGCTGCCTGCAAGGTCGGTCGTCACGCTTACCGTACAGCTATGATAGAGGCATGCAAAGGGTGTTCGGCAACCGTGCATGTAACACCTGAGGAAATATCGCAATTATTCGGAGAAACGCTTCGTGTACGCAATGTCAAATTAACGACCGAAGAGGAGTACGACCGGCGCATGTCGGTGTGCCAAAGCTGCGAGTATTTTCAGTTCGGCACAACCTGCCGCTGGTGCGGCTGTCTCATGGCCGTCAAAGCCAAGTTGGCGGCGGCCCGCTGCCCGGCACCGCAGGGCGCCAAGTGGTAGGTGGACTGGAAAATAAGGACGGACGAGGGAAAGACGGTGCAAGCCTACAGCGCTTGCGCCGTCTTTTTCAATATGGGAGGCGATATCGGGACAGGACTGCACAATCATATTGAACGTATGTCCATCTTCTTAGGGAGGAAGCCTGAAGCCTGCACAAATGGCTGCATTCAGAGGGGGGAGGAGGGGGAGCTGCCCCTACTTGATAGAGTCCGCTCCATTCACTTGCTGGCCGCAGCGGCCTGCAGTCTTGCGATTACGTTCGCATATTCCTGCGGACGCAGCAGCGATTCGAACAATTCGCACGTTTGCCGAAACAACGGTTCGGGTACAGAATGCTTCATATTGGCCAGCATTGTCGCTTGTTCATGAACATTCAGTGCCGGGATCATATACCGTTGAAAATCGCTCTGAATATGCTGAGGCACGTTGTTTCGCACTTTGATCCCAGCAGCCATGAGTTCAGCATCGTCGAATGCTTCCCACAACAGCGGCATAGCAACGGATTCTTCGTGATACAGATGCAAAAAATAATCGCCTACAAATTGGTTTAAATCCTCTAGGAATGCTTGCCAGGTTTGCGCGGAAACGGAGGTTGCGCTCGCCATCTTTTCCACGGCCTGAATTAGTGCATCAAGCAGCCCGTCGGACCGCTGATGCTGCGTTTCCAGTTCCTGTCCTACGTCCGGTGCACATTGATCGATCAGCGGCTGAATGAAGGAGTCCTCATCGCTCGCATGCTGATGAAGCATTGCGGATATACGCCGGAACTCTTCGAAAAACGCCTCCCTTTCTTGAACATCGGTGTAATCCAATTTGCCGGCCGTCCACACGAGCTGCTGCAGCGCGTGACGCAGTCCTTTGTGAATCAAGGTGAATAGGTGAAACCGGGTTGTCATAAACGGTCTTCCTCCCTTCGTTATTCTGCTATTATTATAAAAATTCGGGATCGGTTCGGGTATCGGTTGGAATACGTATTTTTGGGGGGATTGCTCCGGTTTAAACGTGCTGGGAGCCGGTTGTTCAGCATCGTTAGGATTTCTCACCGAATAGGCGGTATCTTAGCTCATTGCGAGGTTCTATGCTGGGAGTCCAGCCGTCGTTTCCCGCCAGCACATTGGAAGTCCGATACCGCTCCGCCTCCGCGTCGCTGAGCTGCCTTGCCCACGGCGCCCGCTTCTCCGAAGCCGCGCCAGGTCCATAGCTGCCGTATTCCGCATATCGGGACGTCGTTTCGCGGTACGGTTGATCCCAGTTGTGCCAGCCCTCCGGCTTGATCGCTTCATCCAACCATGTTCGAATGAAAGCGACATACACGAGTACCGTACGAGCGGCGTCTTCGCCGACTAGCCGCAAGTTCCTTTTTTCCCGGGGGACCAAAAGGGAAACGATGGCTTAACGCCGGCCAGCTTGACGATCAGCTGCCTTCTCCACGCTACGGAATGGGTTACCCACGGCTGGTAAGTGTTCTGTGAAGCGCGACATTGACCACGGTGGATGGCGAGTTTCTTTGGTCAGTTGATCACTAATAAAATCCACAATTTTCATCTAACTGCCACGATTCACATCTTGTTTTCCCGATATACTGGTACTGAAGTCAATCCTTAAACGGAAGGGCGGAATGAAATGAAGGTCAATACGGTAAAACGATTTTTCGAATTGATCGAGGGATTTAACACCGAAGAAGCAGACTACAAGGACGTTTTGCATCCCGACATTGAGCAGACAGAATATCCGAACCTTATTACGGCGTCGCCGACCATCTGCGATTACAAGACATTGCTTACACGTATACCGCAAGGCAAAGCATTGCTCAAGGAGCAACATTACGACATTCAGCGCGTTTATGAACAAGAAGACACGGTCATTACTGAGGTGATCTGGACGGCGACGGTGGGTATCGATGCCGGCGCGTTCAAAGCAGGCCAGCCGCTTCGGGCTTACTTCTGTTGCATCTTCGAATTCAAGGAAGGGAAAATCTACCGCCAGCGCAACTACGATTGCTTCGAACGGACTTGACTGCGATCGGGAAACGCAAAAGAAGACTCGAAACCGACGATTATGGTTTCGTGTTTTCTTGTTTTCGGATGTTCATTACCGTAAATTGCTTTAACTGAATATTATAGTTGAACAATCACTGGGATAGCTCGCTGCGGCATATTTTACCTACTGAATTACTATAGTCGGAGCAAGTTTTTACAGCTGGGAATGATAGTTAAACGATCCAGGAACAGTTTGCCACAGATGCAGCTGCTCTTTTTCATTAAGCTAACTGGGAACGATAATTTTAAGAATCGACAGGGGCAGCCGGTCTTGTGATCGGCTGCCTCTTCATTACGTTAACATCCAAAATAAGGTTCTGAAAAGGTAATCCTGCGCCGGTCTCATACAGTTGTCGTACTAGATTGCTTAATCGCCCGGGGCGCGAGCCGCTGCTTAGCAAAGAGAACTGTAATTCCCATTAAGATCGCTGTGGAACCGAACAGCAATATGATGCCGCCCCTTGGATAAAGCAGGCTCCCCGCTATTGGTGCCGCGGCCATCCCTAGATAACGGACAAAGTTGTAGACTCCGATGGCGGTCGCGCGTTCCTGGACGAACTCCCCGGCCAGCAGTGTCGGCGGGACCGACATGGTCAGGCCTGCGGTGAATCCAATGATCGCAAGAGAGATCAGCAAAAGAGCTAGGTGAATTTTGGCGAGAAGTATGAAGATCACAAGACTGATCAAGGCGAGGAAGCAAGTGAAAATCAAACTTTTTACCGTCCCCATCCGTCCTTGCACATTCCCGCTAATTTTGCTTCCGATGAAACTAGCGGACATGAGCATGAGAAACACCGCTCCAATCTGCTTCGCATCCAATTTATATGTAACTGTCAAGATTTCCGGCAAAAATACGATGAAGTCATAGAACATGTAATACAACATGAATCCTAACAGCAAGACGGCTGTGCCGGTCTTGCTCGTCATGACCCGTAGATAATACCCAAAACGGAATGCGCTGGCTTTCGCAGATGCAGGTTTGGTTTCAGGCAGTGTGAAAGCGGCAACGAGCAGCATCACGAAGGCCGTAATGGATAGAAAGCCGAATGCGCCCTGATAGCCGAAATACATGCCGAGCACTCCCCCAATGAGTGGACCCACGGCAGGGGCGATACCTAATATCATCTGGTAGGTAGCCATCCCGGACGCCCGTTGCTTACCCTCCAGCAGATCGCCGATCATGGTGGCGGCAACGAGCGGCACGACGGAAGCCCCGATCCCCTGCAGGACCCGGAAGCATAAAAGCGTGTACACAGAGCTGGAAAAGGCGCATGCAACCGAGGCAAACGCATATAAGACCATCCCGGGCAGCAAGATAGCTCTTCGCCCTTTGCCATCGATAAGCGGGCCTAAGACGATTTGCATCACGGCAAGGGCAATCGTAAACAAGGAGACCGTCATATTGACCAAATAAAAGGAAGTTTGCAAGTCGCCTTGCAGCTGAGGGAGAAGCGGCACGTACAGGTTTTGGGCTAAAGACACACTAGCCGCGCAAGAACCAAGTACGTACAAACGAAAACGAGATTTCATCCGAATGGCACATCCTTATCTTTTTTGTTTTCGACTGACAGTCAGTCGGTCTACGAGATGATTGTAATGTGTTGACCGACAATCAGTCAATAATTATATTTAGAGAGAGATATCGACAGGAAGGGTGCATGAAGGATGCCACGGATCGCCAAAGATCCTCAGGAGCGGAGAAACGAAATTTTGGATGCGGCCATGGAGCTCTTCAACACGAAAGGCTACGCGAACACGGCCGTCAGTGATATCGTCAAAAAAGTTGGGGTGGCGCAAGGGACATTTTATTATTATTTTAAATCAAAAGAAGAGATTGCTGCCGCTGCGCATGACAGGTCCTTGGCTTTTCGACTGGCATTCGTCAAAGCTGTAAGTGAAGATAAAGCCCTTAACGCAGTGGATAAGCTGAGAAAAGTGTTGTTAGAGGGTTTTCCTGCCCCGCAGAAGGATCATGTAATTTTCGAATACTTACATGACGAAAGCAACAGCATCCTGCATCAAAAATATTTGGTTGCCAAGATCGCGGCTTTTCATCCCTTTCTAACGGACATCGTGCAACAAGGCATCAGCGAAGGTGTATTTCAAGTCGATCATCCCGGTGATGTGACGGAATTTCTTTTGGTAGGCATCTCGTTCTTGTTCGATCGCGGGATATTCGGGTGGTCGGAGGAGGAGCTTACGAAGAAGTATCAAGCGTTGGAAACGATCGTCGACCGGCTTCTGGGAGGGACTAACCTTATTTCTGTCGGGGTGCTCTCGAACATGAATCATCAAGGATAGCGTGAGGACGATGACGGCTGCCGGCCAACCTCCAATCCAGTCTATGCCGAGGCAGTCGCCTCTTATCATTACTCTATAGGGAGACGATAGCGCGGCGATGGAACCGATCCATCGTTTGTTATCGTTTCTCTGCGCCGCTCAACTATCGGAAAGGATAATGATAAACTTATACGGTATAAATTGGATTTGGACGAGCATGAGGAACTGGCATGTACCGGTACCACTCGTGTTATTCCTTACAGTTGGAGGATATTTATGGGCAAAAGAGAACAAATAGTTCAATTGATTCATGATAGTGGATTAGGTCGCATTAAGCATACTCTAGTCAATTTATTGGTAGATTCTATTAGAGCTAAGCCGGAAATTTGTAATGATGAAGAGATACTGATTGGGGAATCGAAGCTCGGTGGCCGTCCTGATGTACCTACTAATTTAGGTGGCCTACCTTTGAGAACAATCCCCTCTATTTCATTGCTCAAAAAAAAATTAATTCAGTAAGAGTTTATAATTTCCAGTAATTTGTCATCTGTCTCCATGGGGGGAGATCCCTTGCTTCTTCATAAAAATCCCGGATTTTGTACATAGGTTACGTATACCAGTTGATAATAATCCGGAAAGCAAGCAGAACTGAAAACAGTAAGGAGCTGTCCCAAAAGCAGCTTTTGGAACACCCTCAGCAAGAAAATAAGTAGATTTTC
>NZ_JBHLWN010000036.1:0-7348 GCF_042432825.1 Paenibacillus chartarius
GCCTCGCCGGTGGCGACAAGAACCGTCAGGCTTGGCAGCGGCACCGGGGAGGATTCCAGATAGTCGAGCAGTACGGCGAAGTACGACGGTACGACTTCAAGCACGGTGATACCGTCGGCGATGACGCTCCGCAGCAGGTCGTCCGGCCGCAGGATCAGCTCGTTCGGATAGATGACGGTCTGGCCGCCGAGCGTAAGCGACGTGAACAGCTGCCATACCGAAATATCGAAGCAGTGCGACGCGTTCTGGGCGATAATGCTGTGTTCGTTCACCTGCAAATCCTCGACCTTGGCGGTCAAGTGGTTCATCATTCCGCGGTGCTCGACCATCGCTCCCTTCGGACGGCCCGTCGAACCCGACGTGTAAATGACGTACGCCAGACGGTCCGGGTCGTGCGGCAGCCCGACGTTCGAGCCGTCCGCTTCGGCAAGCATATTGCCGAGCCGGTCGAGCTCGAGCGCTGTACAATGAAGCTGCACGCTCAGCTCCTCGCTCATGAACACCGACTCCGTGAGCAGCACCGCCGCCCCGGCGTCGCCGAGCATGCCCGCCGTCCGGCTCGCCGGATAGTCCGGGTCGATCGGGATATACGCGCCGCCTGCCTTCCAGACGGCGAGAATGCACGCTGCCAGAAGCGGAGTGCGGTGCAGCATAATGCCGACCCGGTCCTCCTTCGCCAGCCCTTGCTCCAGCAGCAGCCGGGCGATCCGGTTCGCCCGCTCGTTCAGCTCCCCGTACGTTACACGCTCCTGCCCGAAGACGAGCGCCGTCCGTTCCGGATGGAGCGCCGCCCGCGCTTCGAACAGCCCGTGGATCGACCGCTCCGCCGCCGTGTCGCCCGGCCGTTCGTCATAGAAGCCGGCGAGCTGCTCCCGTTCGGCGCCCGTCAGCAGGCAAATGCTGCCGATTGCCGTCTGTGTATTGTCCGTCATCTGCTCCAGCACGCGGATAAAGTGCCCCGCCATCCGCTCTATGGTTGAGCTGTCGAACAGACTTGTCCGGTAGCCCCACTGAAGAAGTAGTCCCGCTTCGCTGTCGGAAGCTTCCAGCGTCAAGTCAAATTGAGCGGCCGGATCGCCGATCGGATAAGGCGTACAACGGATTCCGTCAAGCTCCAGCTCCGCCGAGCCCATGTTCTGATAAGCAAACATGACGTCGAACAGCGGATTCCGGCTCAAATCACGCTCCAGATTCAGATCGTCGATAAGCTGCTCGAACGGATAATCTTGATGCTCGAACGCTTCCAGCGTCAGGGCACGGATTTCCTTCAAGAATTCGGCAATTGGCTTGCCGCCCTCCGGCGCGGTTCGCAGCGCCAAAGTAGCGACAAACATGCCGATGACGTCGTCGAGCTGCTTGGCCGCTCTTCCTGCGACCGGCGAGCCGATGATCACATCCGTTTGGCCGGCGTATTTGGACAACAGAATGCTGAATCCGGCAAGTAGTACCATGTAGACGGTCGTCTCCGTCTTCTTCGCCAAGTCGTCGATTCGGCGCGTCAGCCCCGGATCGGCGACAATCGTATACAAGCGGCCTGCGGATTGCTGAACCGCCGGGCGCGGACGGTCCGTCGGCAGCTCGAGCACCGGCAGCTCGCCGGAGAAACGGTGCAGCCAATATTCGCGCTGCCCCCGGATACGGCTCTGTACCGGCTCGGTATGCTGCCATTCGCTGTAATCCTTGTACTGCAGCATCGGCGCAGGCAGCTCTTCGCCCCGGTACAGCTGCCCCAGCTCTTGAATGAGCCGCTGCACCGAAATGCCGTCGGCAACCAGATGGTGAATGTCAAAGAGCAGCAGCACAGACCGGTCATCGGCACGGTCCGTCGTCTCCACGATGCCGGCCCGCATAAGCGGCGCGCGGCTTACATCGAACGGCCGAATGAACGCTCCGATGGCGTCGTCAAGGTGGGCCGAAGGCACCTCGGCATGCTCCGGCTGCCAGTCCACCTCGTCGTGGATTCGCTGAACCGGTTCGCCGTCCAGCACCTCGAACGATGTCCGCAGCGCGTCATGCCTGGCTATCAGTGCCCGGAACGCCGCTTCCAGGCGGGAGCGGTCTACATCACCTTCAAGGCGGATCGCCGTCGGCAAATTATAGCTGGTTTGGCCGCGATCGATCCGGTTCAAAATAAACAATCTTCGCTGAGCCGCAGACAGCGGGTAAACGCTGCGCAGCGGAGCCGCAGGAATCGTCAAGTATGATCCCGCCGCGCTTGACGTTAGCAGCACGCCCAGCTCCCGAATGGTCGGCCGTTCGAATACCGCCTTGAGCGGCAGCTCTACGCCAAGCTCCATATGAACACGGGCGACGAGCTGAGCCGCCTTCAGCGAATGACCGCCAAGCTCGAAGAACCGGTCATCGATGCCGATGGCGCCTTCCTCCGTATCAAGAAGCTCGCTCCACAAGCGGGCCAGCAGCCGTTCGGCTTCGCTGCGCGGTGCGGCGAATGGCGCGCCGCCCGATCTCCCGTCGCTTCCTGCTTGACGATCCGGCTCCGGCAGCGCCTTGCGATCGATCTTGCCGTTAGGTGTGAGCGGCAGCTGGTTCAGCGCGACGAACGAGGCCGGGATCATATAGTCCGGCAGATGCCTCGAGAGGTGCGTCTTCAGCACTTGCGTTTCAAGTTGCGTCTCGCCTGCAGAATCCGCAGGGTCCGCTGGGTCCGCTGGAACCCAATATGCGCACAAATATTTGAGACCCGCGCCGTCCTGACGATCGATGACGATGGCTTCCTGCACGGCTGGGTGCTGCAGCAGGACGGTTTCGATTTCGCCCAGCTCGATGCGGAATCCGCGGATTTTCACTTGATGGTCGATCCGGCCCAAATATTCCAGCTGTCCGTTCGGCAGCCAGCGTGCCAAATCTCCCGTGCGGTACATGCGTTTGCCGGGCTCAATCGGATTCGGAACGAACTTTTCCTCCGTCAGCTCCGGTCTGTGCAAATATCCGAGCGCCAAGCCTTCGCCGGCAATGCACAGCTCGCCGGCAGCGCCGAGCGGCGCAAGCCGCAAATGCCGGTCCATAATAAACGCCTTCATCCCGTTAACCGGCTGTCCGATCGGAACGGTGCCCTGAACAGGAGCGCCGCCCGGGACCGGCCGCCACATCGTCGTAATGATGGAAGCCTCGGTCGGACCATAAGCGTTCGCATAAGTCGTATAACGGCTCCACTCATTCACGTACTCCGTCGGCGCTTCGGAGCCGCCTGTGACCAAGACGCGGAGAGCCGCCATGCTCCCGGTCGGCCATTGCACCGCATACGTCGGCGGCAGCAGCGCAACACTGACTCGCTGTTCTGCGATAAGCCGCTCCAGCTTGACCGGATGATGCAGCACTTCTTTCGGCGCCAGGACGAGTGCGGCACCGCTGAGCAGCGTCATCCATATTTCCCAGACGGATGCGTCGAAGGACAGACTCGCGAATTGAAGCACCCGGTCGCCGCTCCCGAAGCCGTATTCCATCACAAACGTATCCAGCAAATTCACGATGCCCCGGTGCGGGATCATAACGCCTTTCGGCTTGCCTGTCGTTCCTGACGTATAGATGACGTAGGCAGTGTCGTCCGGCTCAGGTGCACGGTACAACGGCTGCAGGTTGTCGGCTTGCAAGGAGGCGGCCGACCGCTCTTCCCGTTCATCGAGGCAGATGACCTTCGCAAAGCCGCTTAATGCTTCGAGCCAAGCCCGTTCAGTTACGAGCAGACCGGCGCCGCTGTCCTCGAGCATATAGCCGATTCTGTCGTGCGGGTTGACCGGATCGATCGGTACATAGGCCGCTCCGGCTTTCAAGATGCCGAGCATCGCCGCAATGAGCTCAACGGACGCGTCGGCGACGATGGCGACGAGGGAGCCTCTGCCGGCGCCGGCTTGCTTCAGCACAGCCGCCCACTGTTCTGCATGGCGGTTCAGCTCCGCGTATGTCACCGTGCGATCGCCGTGCAGGATAGCTGTTTGCCCGCCATTGCGTCTCATGCATAGCTCGAACATCGCCGTTATCGTCGAAGCTTGTGCGGAATGCGCCGTCCCGCGGTCATGACCGCCGAAGCTCAGCAGCTCATGAAGCTCCGGACCGCCCGCGATTTCCAGCCTGCTTACAAGCACGTCCGGATTCACGGCAGCTTGATCGATCAATCGCTCCAGATGGACCGGCAAATTCGCCAGCGTCCGTTCGTCGAATACGCCGCACAGCATATTCAGCCTTACCGTCAAGTCTTGTCTTGGAGCTACCGTTACGGACAGCGGGTAATGCGTCTCTTCGAACACATCCACATGGCTGATCCGGAAGCCGAGCTCTCCCGCTTCGCCAATCGCTTCCGCCTCTTTCTCGAGCGGATAATTTTCAAAAGCGAGGACATGATCAAGAAGATGCTGCTGCAGTGCGCTCTCGGCTTGAATTTCGTACAGCGGGTAATAATCGTATTCGCGGGACGCCAGCGCCTGCTCCGACACCGCACGCAGCAAGCCGGCGAACGTCATATTCCGCGAAGAACGTATACGCACGGGAATCGTATTAATGAACAACCCTACCATCCGCTCGATATCTTCGACTTGCGGAGAGCGCCCCGATACGACCGCGCCGAACAGCACATCGTCCGTATCGTTGTAATGCTGCAGCAGCAGCCCCCACAGCACTTGGAACACCGTGTTCAGCGTTACGTTCCGCTCGCGTGCCAGTGCATGAAGCTTCGATGTGCGCTGTTCGTCAATGACGAAGACGATGTCCTGCCGCGTTTGCGGCGAAGACCCCGGAGCCTCGGCATTCGACCTGCGGCCGGCTGCCTTCGGCAAGCCGGTTTGCGTCTCGAAGCCTTCCAGGTATTGGCGCCAATATGCGGACGCAGCCAATTTATCCTGTCTTTCCACCCATTCGATATAACGTGCGTAGGCCGGAGCCGGCTCCAGCTCGGCAAGCTGTCCCCGCTTCACCTCGGCGTACGTCTCAAACCATTCCTTCAGCACGATGCCGAGACACCAGCCGTCCAGCAGTATGTGATGGAAGCTCCAGACGAGCTTGTATGACTGCTCCGCCGTTCGCACGAGGGCGATCCGCATCGGTGTCGATTCGCTCCAAACGAACGGCTTCGTACGCTGGCTGTCCACGAACAACTGCAAGGCAGCTTCGGCTTCTTCCGGAGCCAGCTCGGCCGCATCCACATGCGCGATCGGTTCGATCGTGCTGTTCTGCAGCACGACTTGAACAGGCACAGGCATCGAGTCGAATAAAAACACCGTCCGGAGCATATCGTACCGCGCGATGAGCCGCTCGAAGCTTTGCCGAATGATGCCCGCCTCAACGTCCCCTTCCAAGTGCAGCGTCAGCTGCTGGAAGTACGCTTGCGACTCCGGCTCCAGCAGCATCTGGAACATGAGTCCTTCCTGCATCGGAGACAACGTATACACGTCCTCGATTTGGCGCCCGTCTGCCATGCGCGCATACACGAGCTCCAGCTGCTCCAAGCCGATTCGCCGTGAGCTGATATCGCTCGGCGTCAGTTCGCTGAACAGCTTGCCCGTACAATGCTCAATCAGCAGCAGCAGGTGCTGCTTCAGCGACTCTGTGAACGAGCGGATCTGCTCCGCTTCGAACAGCTCGGGGTCGTAATCGACAATGAGCGTTAATTTCCCGTCACGAATCCACCCGTTGATGTCGACCGGATGCCGGCGTTCCAGCCGTTCGCTTATTTCCGGTGCCGGCTCGTAGGCGGACAATCGGAACGTTCCGTTCTCAGCAGCTCCATCCAAATTTCCTAAGTAATTGAAGCTGATCTCGGGCTTCAGCTTGAAGGTCATTTCCGGCGGCATTCCGTCATATTTCATATAGCGCAGCAAGCCGTAGCCGATTCCTTTATTCGGAATGGTGCGGAGCGCTTCTTTGACCTTCTTCAGCCGCGTTCCTTCCGCATCCGACCGCTTCATATCCAGTACGACAGGATACAGCGCAGTAAACCAGCCGACCGTCCGCGATACGTCCAGCTCCTTCGACAGCTGCTCGCGGCCATGCCCTTCCAGCCAGAAGCCGGCAAGCTCGCCGCCGGTCCAGTCGCGCACCGCACTGCCGAGCGCCGTCAGCAGCACATCGTTCATTTCCGTGCGATACGCCTTGTGTACGGTTGTCGTGAGCGCCGTTGTTGCTTCCTCGGTCAACGTCATGACGATTTGACCGCTTAGCCCGCGGTCCGCGCCGGCAAACGAACGCTTCTTCTTCTTCGGCAGCGGCGCCGGCTGCAGCTCCTCTTGCGAGAGCCAGAACGCGGCCTGCTCCTCCAACTGCGGACCGTCCGAGAAAGCGGTAAGGAAATCCGTCCAAGCTTGGTACGAATGAGTTTTCAGCGGCAGCTCCAGCGTGTTCCCGTTCTCCGCTTGCTCATATAGCGTCGCAAAATCTTCCAGAACGATCCGCCACGAAATGCCGTCGATCACAAGATGGTGAACCGTCATAAACAGGTGGTCGCCCTCAGATGTCCGGAATAGCGCCAGCTTGACGAGGGGACCGTTGTCCAGATCGATGCTTTGCTGCAATTGCGCTGTCGCTTCATAGATCGTCGAAGCCGCCTCGGACATGTCCGGAATGTCGAACGTTAGCAAAGCATAGGAAGGCTCGGAATCATCCCGCACCTTCTGTACATACCGCCCCGCTTCTACGCGGAAGCAGCTTCGCAGCGCGTCGTGATGCTGCGTCAGCTTGCGTAATGCCCGATGCAGGCTGCCGACATCGAGCGGCTGTTCCCGATAGAGCATAACCGACTGGTTAAAATGATGCGCATCCGTAAAGCGCTGTGTCAGGAACCAGCGTTGAATCGGCGCCAGCCGCACTTCGCCCGTCACCGGCTCCTGGCTTGCGGTACGCTTCAGGACGCGGATATGCGGACTCAAGCTGCGGATGGTCGGATGCAGGAACAGCTGCTTCATCTCCAGCTGGAGGCCCTCTTTATGCAGCCGCGCCGACACTTGAATCGCCTTGATCGAGTCGCCGCCGATATGGAAGAAGTGATCGTCGATGCCGACCTGCCTCCCGAGCACGGCCTCCCAAATTTCGGTCAGCTTCCGTTCCAGCCCGGTTTCAGGCTTCGCGAATGCCCGCTGCTGCGGCACCGCCGCTTCGTCCGGCTTCGGCAGCGATTTGCGGTCGATCTTGCCGTTCGGCGTGACCGGCATTTGCTCCAGCCGCACGAAATGGGCCGGAATCATGTAGTGCGGCAAGCTTTCGCCGAGGAACGCCGCCAGCTCCGTTGGCGCCGGCGCTTCGGGTCCGGTGTAGTAGGCGCACAGCGCTGCTTCTCCGGCTCCGTCCTCCGGCTCCAGCACGACGACGACCGCCTCCGTCACCTGCGGATGATTTGCCAGCT
>NZ_JBHLWN010000002.1:0-76443 GCF_042432825.1 Paenibacillus chartarius
ACACCATCACCTACCAGAAGCTCACATCATGACCTTAGCGGAGCTAACTTGATATTCAAATAAAATTATTATGGCGCCGCAAGGCAATATGGGATCGATCGCCCATGTTACGCTTAGCAAGCAGGCAAACGGACAAATCGCGATTGCTCACGAATTCTTGAAGGCTGACGAAACTGTTAAGGAAGACGCTTCGCTAGCCGCTTTAGCCGCCGAATACCAGGCCAAGCTCGAACAAGAGCTGAGCAAGAAAATCGCTGCTGCCGAAAGCAGTTTGCCCTATGGCGACAACCACGAATCCCGGTTCAGGGAAACCGCCATCGGAAACCTGATCGCCGACGCGTATCGCGATTACTACCAGACGGACATTGCGTTCGCGAACGGCGGCGGTATCCGCGCCAGCATCAATAAGGGCGATTTTACGTTAAAGGACGCGAAGTCCATATTGCCGTTCGGCAACAAAATCGTTGTTGCCGAGGTAACCGGCGACATGCTGCTTGCCGCGTTAGAGAACAGCGTATCGGCCGTTGATAAGCTTGCCGGCGGCTTCCTGCAAACGTCGGGATTAACGTACTCGTACAACCCTTCTCTGCCTGCGGGTCAGCGGATCACACAGGCCGCGGTTGCCGGAACTCCATTGGTGAAGGAACGTTTATACAAGCTCGCGCTCTCGAATTATATGTACACGGGGGGCGACAAATATACGATGTTCAAGGACGCCAAAACGATTGTCGGGGCTAACGAAGCCTTAACCGATTTCGAGCTGCTGATCGCTTACGCCGAGAAGCAAAAGATGCTGTCCGCCAAGGAGGAAGGCCGAATTGCGGTCAACGGCTTCGCGGACGTGACGAACGGCCACTGGGCCGCTCGGGAAGTGTACGAGCTTGTGGGTAAAGGCGTGCTCACTGGTATGGACGAAGCGCGATTCGCGCCGCTTCTAGCGGTCAAACGCGGTGAGTTTATCGGGTATGTAGGCAAGGTGCTGGGGTTGGAGCCGTCAAAGATTTTCGCCTCAGTAGGTTGGAGCGCAGATCGTGCTGATGAAGCTGTAAGCCGGGAAGAAATGGCTGCAGTGCTGAAGTGGTCCTATGAGCTGAAATCGGGACGTCCACTGCCGAACTCCTTGCCGGCATCGTTCCGGGATCAGGATCAAATCGCCGTTGAAGCTCAGCCGGCCGTGTCCGGGCTTGTGGAGATTGGGGTTCTGAGCGGTCGTGAAGACAACAAATTCGCTCCCAAGGAACCGGCTTCCCGCGCGGAGATCGCCCGAGTGCTGTGGAAGTTAAGCGAGATCGAAAAATAAGTATGGATCGGTATCTTGCGGCTTTCTGCGAGATACCTTTTTTGTTATGAATGTTATCGACAGCAACAAACAACCGGCATAACACCGTATGCGCGCCATCCTCCCTTTCGGCACCTAATCACGAACCGAAAACTCTTTCCATGTTCCCCAATCGAACGAACATCTTCTTTATCTTTGTGTGAAGCGTTAAAAATGTTGGCGGTCACTCGTGCCCGTGATATTCTCAAAGAGACGATGCTCTTCAATTGGAAAATGGAGGTTGAACTTTATGCAAACGATTCGCAACATGTTCGCGCACCTGGATTGGGCGAACCGCAGGATTTTGGAGGCGCTGCAGGCTGCACCGGCAAACGAAGTCGGGCATTCGGTGAAGCTGTTCAGGCATGTGCTTCAAGCGGAGCGCATTTGGCTGATCCGGCTGCGCGGTGAGAGCAGCGAAGGTCTCTCGGTATGGTCGGATGACACCGACTTGGCCAACTGTGCCGCTCTGATCGAGGCGAACGGCAGCGGTTTCGCTGCATGGCTCGACGCCATTCCTGAAGCCCGGCTGAACGATCCGATTGCGTATCGCAATCAGGCAGGCGCCCCGTTCGAATCGACTGCACGGGACATCTTGACGCATATTGCCCTGCACGGCCAGTACCACCGAGGTCAGGTTAACGCAGCGCTCCGTGCAGGCGGATTGGAGCCTTCCCCTGTCGATTACATCCTCTACGCACGGCTGAACGAGAACGCTTGACCCGTATGGAATTGAACGAAGATCACATCTTTAAGGTTAATCAAGCGATGTATTTTATCGAAACGCATCTTGACCGGGAGCTATCGCTTCGTGAAATTTCGGAAGTAGTCGCCTTCTCCCCCTTTCACTTCCACCGAATGTTCTCGATCGTTACAGGCGAGACGCTCCACAGCTATGTGCTGCGCGTCCGTCTGGAAACGGCGGCGCGGCACATACTGCTGTATCCCGGAGATTCGATAACGGACATTTCGGCGCGGCTGGGCTTCTCTTCGATATCGAATTTCAGCCGAGCATTTCAGAAGCGGTTCGGGATGGCGCCGATACAATATCGCCGGAGCGGGAAGCAAGCTCCTCAGCTTGCACCACGATCCTTACCGACACCGACGAACTTGCAGCCCCCTTCTTACCCAATTGAGATACGTTCGTTGCCTTCCCTGTATGTGGCCTGCAAACCTTTTCGGCAAGCTCGGATGGGCTTAATGAACAACAAAGTAACGTCGGCGTTCCGTGATGTTGGGGATTGGTGCCGCCGCAACGTGCCTGACCAAGCGCCACGTACAACGTTGTTAAGCTCCGGTGAAGAAAACTGGCACATCCTTCCAAATTCGATGGCTTATGACGCCTGCATGACCGTCCCCGATCATATTGTGTCAGAAGCACAAGCTATTCGAACGAAGCGCTTGCCTGGCGGACTGTACGCGGTCTGTCGATTAGAGAAACGGGCTGAACATCCTTCCGCCTTCGCCGAAGCGATTCGGGAGATGACGTGGGCTTCCGAGCATATGTACGTTCACTGGATCCCGAACCACAGCTATCGGTTGGACGATAGGCCGGGATTGCATATATTTTATACGGAACCAACGAATCCGAGCATCGTAATGGAGTGCTGCCTGCCCATTGCACCTCTGAATCCGCAGAAAAGCAAGAAATGAGAAGTGTGTGCCGCCCCTTCCTTGGTATGCTTGCGACATCAAACAAGGAAGGGGTACTATCGATGCAACGCACGGTTTGGCTGTTTTTGATTTTCGCCTTCGGCATATCCTGGAGCTGCTGGACACTATTAATATCCAGGACACCTGACAGTTCGAGTCCGATCATGCTTCTATGGCCTTTAGGACAGTTCGGCCCTTGCTTTGCCGTGCTTATCCTGATGCTGCTATCAAGGCTCGGCACTTTTCCTTCACGCCCCCGGCTGCTTAGCGCCCGATTTACCTTATTTCTCCGTTCACCTGGATGGTATCTTTGCATTCTGCTCCCGCTGCTATGGATTGCTCCCGCCTGGCTAATCGCCTACGCCGAACACACTGCGCCCCTGCCGGAATACCGTTGGGCTGTTATGACTCAAGTGTATGTGTCGTCCATCCTCTTCGCGATCGGCGAAGAGGCGGGCTGGAGAGGTGTTTTGCTGCCAGCGCTCCTGGACAAGAAACGTCCCTTCACCGCCAGCATACTGCTCGGAGCAATCTGGAGTGTATGGCATCTTCCTATCCTTTATTTTTCCGTCTTTGATTCGATCGTCCAATTCGCTTCCTTCCTCGCCGGATACGTGCCTGTACTTCTCATCTGGTCGTTCATATTTACATGGGTTTATGAACGGACCGACCGCAATATCTGGATCGTGACGCTGCTTCACGGCTCTTTTACGGCGACTTATCAGATTTTCGAACCGATTCTGGGTCGGATAGGTGCTTTCGGAGTGCTGCTTCCGCTATGTTCCGGTCTCTTATTTGTCTGCTGCCTGCTCATCTCGGGTAGATCGTATTGGTTTGGCAAACCGGCTTATTCGAAAAAGGATTAAAGAACACGCTCGATCCAAAGTCCGTGAAAGCGCCAATTGCGAACTCACGGACTTCTCGTCGTTCAACGGGTAACTTCACTGTTTTTTAAACAAGGATATCTGAAATTTGGCATATAATCCCAATCAAAACTTGATAAAATTTCCATGAGGGAAGCCATTTCCTTAGCCGCCTTGATGAAGCGAGTCACTTCGCAGCCAAAAAGTAAGCGCATACAATCGAGAAAGGAGGAACGATTTCGAACCGTCATTGCTTCCCTAAAACCCCAATCGATTGGAGGAACATTGTGAATGAGTAAGAAGAAAATGAAGCGTCGAATCGCCGCGGTGTGTGCCTTTGCTTTATCCGTTGCAGCCTCCTCCTTTATTCCTGTGCAAGACGCGTCGGCCGCTGCGGCTCGTCAAGCCGAGAAGCTGAACCGGGGTATCGTAGCGGTCAAAGCCGGCACCGGCGTGTTTGTGAGCTGGCGTCTGCTCGGAACGGAAACGAGCGCGGTCTCCTTTAATTTGTACCGCGACGGTACGAAGGTCAACTCCACTCCGATTACGGACAGCACCAATTATCAGGATCCTGCAGGCACTACGTCGTCCAGCTATACAGTTCGCGCCATCGTGAACGGTGTGGAACAACCGGCTTCTGCCGCTGCGACGGTTTGGGGCACCAATTACAAAGATATCCCGATTCAAAAGCCGGCCGGCGGAACGACTCCTGACGGCGTAGCCTACACGTACAGCGCAAACGATGCAAGCGTTGGTGATTTGGACGGCGACGGCGATTATGAAATCGTTCTCAAATGGGATCCTTCCAATTCGAAGGATAACTCCCAATCCGGCTATACCGGCAACGTCTATCTGGATGCTTACGAAATGAACGGCACGCGGCTATGGCGAATCGATCTCGGTAAAAACATTCGGGCAGGCGCTCACTATACCCAGTTCCTCGTATACGATTTCGACGGAGACGGCAAAGCCGAAGTCGTATGCAAAACAGCCGACGGCACCGTTGACGGTACGGGCGTTACGATCGGCAACGGCAGCGCGGATTACCGCAATTCGAGCGGCTATATTCTCAGCGGCCCCGAATATTTGACGGTCTTCTCCGGTCAAACGGGCAAAGCGCTCACAACCGTATCGTACGAGCCTCCGAGAGGCACCGTGTCGAGCTGGGGCGATAGCTACGGCAACCGCGTCGACCGATTCCTTGCGGGTGTCGCTTATTTGGACGGCGTACGCCCCAGCATTGTGATGGCCCGCGGGTACTATACCCGTACGGTGCTGGTTGCTTACGATTGGCGGAACGGCACGCTGACCCGAAGATGGACGTTTGACAGCAACAGCTCGACCAATTCGGGTACGGCGGGACAAGGCAACCACAATCTCAGTGTGGGAGATTCGGACGGCGACGGCAAAGACGAAATTCATTACGGCTCGCTCGGCATCGACGACAACGGCGCAAAGCTGTACAATACGGCGCTTGGTCACGGCGACGCCATGCACTTTAGCGATCTGAATCCGGATCGTGCGGGCCTCGAGGTGTTCGGCGTCCATGAGAGCACGTCCGCGCAATACGGTGCCGAAATCCACGATGCCCGTACCGGCCAAGTGCTCTGGGGCGTCCAAACCGGCGCGGATACGGGCCGGGGCCTTGCTGCGGATATCGATCCGCGCTACAAAGGCGCCGAGCTCTGGGCAGCGGGAGTCGGCCTTCATACCGTGACCGGAACGCAAATCAGCAGCTCCAATCCGGGCTCGATCAATTTCGCCATCTGGTGGGACGGTGATTTGTCCCGTGAGCTTCTGGATCATACCGGCGGAACCGGCAAAATCGACAAATGGAACTATTCGGCGGGCTCGCTGACGAGACTGCTTACGGCAACCGGTACGAGCTCCAATAACAGTACAAAAGGAAATCCGGCTCTACAGGCCGATCTGCTCGGTGACTGGCGCGAAGAGGTCATTTGGAGAACAACGGACAGCACCGCCCTGCGCATTTATACAACTACCGATGTAACCGCTGCTAAAATACACACGCTGATGCACGACCCGGTATACCGCCTCGGCATCGCCTGGCAGAACGTCGGCTACAATCAGCCGCCGCATACGAGCTATTATCTCGGCACCGGCATGAGCGCAGCCCCGCAGCCCAATATTTATACGACTCCGTAATAAAATAAGAAGGAGACAGCCGCGAGGCTGTCTCCTGTTTCAGTCATAAAGTTCTTCCAACTGAATGTCACGGTTCACGGGGCGGGCTTACTTCCTCGCCATACGGAAGACGCAAGCATTGCTCTCCGGTCATATGTGCGCCGCGAGAGCGAGCGCTTCATTTTGCCGTTCCAGGATGGTATCGATCAACGCTGCGATGACTTTGCCATTGGCCTCCACGAAGCCCGGTTCCAGCACCTCAGCATGCTTCCCGAGCAGCTCGTATTCCACATATTCGTACGCCGTCGCTTGCTTCCACAATAACAAATCGGTGGTCGCGGCTTTGCCAGGCTCCGTCCCTTCCGCTACCAGGCCGTGAATGCGGGCCTGCACCGTTCCCGTATTAACCAGCTGATTCGTGTACGACATGTAAGCGTACATTTTATTACGGGTTTTTTCCCTGATGAATGGCGTGGACAGAAGCCTTTGGTACGGTTCGCCGGCCTCGTCAAGCAGCCGCTCGACCACGTCGTTCATCGCTTCCGGAGCCATATCGGTTCGCTCGGTTTGTCTCGTCGAATCGATCATGATGATGTCGGATACCGTGTGTCCCCTCTTCTCCATCGCTTTGGCCACCTCAAACGCCAGACAGCCTCCGGCCGAATAGCCGAGAAAGACGAACGGCCGCTGATCTTGAACGCTTGTGATGGCGCCGACGTACCGATCGATCAAGTCTTCCTCGCTGCCGGCATCGTCGATAAAATCCAATCCGTACACAACGCAGTGATGATCCAGACGTTTGGCGAGCTCGTAGTAAGCAAAACCGTAGCCCGCTCCCGGAGGAAAGCAAAACACTAGAATGGAGCCGTTATCGTTCAGCTTGACCATCGTACCGGTGTCATCCAGTTCGAACTTGCTGCGGACGAGCTCCCGGGCCATATGCTCGATTGTAGGCATCTCCAGCATTCGTTGAATCGGGACCTGAATGCCGGTCGCCATATATACCTTCTGAATCAGCTCGAGCATTTTGATTGAATGTCCGCCGATGTCGAAGAAGCTATCCGTCATGCCGATCCGGTCCAGCTTCAGCACCTCTTGCCATATTTGCGCAAGCTGCGCTTCCAGGGAGGTGCGGGGCGGCACGTATTCCGCCGCCGCTTGTTGTATGCCGCGATCCGGAGCGGGCAGCGCCTTGCGGTCGAGCTTCCCGCTGTGCGTGAGCGGCATCCGCTCTACTTGCACAAAGTAGGACGGAAGCATGTACGACGGCAGCTCCTCCGCCAGCCGGCTGCGCAGCTCGCTTGCAGTCAGCGGCTTGTCCGCTACGAAGTAGGCGCAGAGCTGCTTCTGCCCGACTTCGTCCTCCCGTGCGGTTACCGCCGCCTCTTGTACGGACGCCGCTTTCAGCAGCTGTGCTTCCACTTCGCCAAGCTCGATGCGGTATCCGCGGATTTTCACCTGATGATCAATGCGGCCCAGATATTCAATATTGCCGTCAGTCAGCCATTTGGCAAGATCGCCCGTTCGGTACATACGCTCTCCCGGCGCGTAAGGATTGTCCACGAATTTCTCTGCGGTCAGCTCGGGGCGGTTCAAATAGCCTCTCGCCAGTCCTTCGCCCGCGATGCACAGCTCGCCCGGCACGCCGACCGGCTGCAGGGCGGTCGTCCCAACGCTAACGATGTACAATTGGATATTCGAGATCGGTTTGCCGATCGGCACAGGGACGTGTGCCGGTTCTGTACCGCAATCGTAATACGAGACGTCGACGGTCGCTTCCGTCGGACCGTACAGATTGATGAGCTGCGCCCCGCTTACAGGCGTAATCCACTGTGCGAATCTGCGCACTTGCGGCGCCGTCAGCGCTTCCCCGCTGGCGAACACGCGCTTCAGCGATGAGAGCTTGCTCTGGACGGCATCTCGCGGCTGGCGCTCCACATATTCGAGGAAGGCGTGCAGCATCGACGGCACGAAGTGCATCGTCGTAACGGCTTGCCGCTCGATCGCTGCCAGAATCGTTTCGGGATCCTTCTCCCCTCCCGGCGGCAGCAAACACACGCTCGCCCCTGTCCACGACCACCAGAACAGCTCCCACACGGAGACGTCGAAGGTGATCGCCGTCTTTTGCAAAATTGTGTCATCGGCACCGATCGGGTAAGCCTCCTGCATCCAGAGCAGCCGGTTGACAACCGGACGGTGTTCGACCATGACGCCCTTCGGTTTGCCGGTCGAACCCGACGTATAGATCACGTAAGCCAAATGCTGCGGTCCGCTCAGCGGCGGCAGGTTGGTGCCGTCTTCAGCGTAGGCCGATGCATCGTTCAGATCGACGAGCTTCCATTCGTTCGTCAAGCGGTCGGCGTTCGTTTCCCCGATAGAACCGTCCCCCCTCAAATGGCCTTGAAGCAGCAATAGCTTGGCGCCCGAATCGTCGAGCATGTAGCGGATGCGCTCCTTCGGGAGCTGCGGGTCGATCGGCACGTAGGCACCGCCGGCCTTCAGGATCGCAAATATACCGACGATCATCTCCAGCGAGCGCTCGGAGAGCAGCCCGACCGGCTGATCGGCCTGTACGCCAGCGGCGCGCAGCGTCCGCGCCAGACGGTTAGACCGTTCGTTCAGCTCCCGGTAGGTAAGCCGGCAGTCTTCGTAAACGACAGCGGTCTGCTCCGGCGTGCGCATGGCTTGCTCCTCGAACAGCTGATGAATCGTCTTGTCCCGCGGATAGTCCGCATGGGTGGCATTGAAGGCCGTGGCGATTTGCGCTTGCTCCTCCGCCGTCAGCAGCTCCAGCTCGTCCACGCGGATGTCGGGGTTGACCGCAACCTGCTCCATAATTCGGACAAGATGACCTTGAATCTTCTCCATCATCGCCCTGTCATATACGCTTGCATTGTATTCCAGGCGAATCTCGATGTCCTCGCCGGGAATGACCATCAAGTTAAAATCGTAGTTCGTTTGCTCGACGATATCGACGTCCGAGATCGCAAATCCGGCCGGTTCGGCGCTGCCAAGCTGCTCCATCCGCTGCTCGACAGGGAAGTTTTCGAACACCATAATATGCCCGATCAAGCCTTGCTTGAGATCGCTGAGCGCTTGAATTTCATATAGCGGATACGTTTCGTATGAACGGGACGCGAGCGCCTGCTCCTGCACCCGGCGCATCGCCGCCGCGAACGTATCCTCCGCTTCACAGCGCACTCGCACCGGAATCGTGTTGATGAACAGGCCGATCATCGATTCGATGCCGGGGATTTCCGCCGGCCTTCCCGATACGACGCTGCCGAACACGGCATCATTCGTGCCGTTATACCGCTGCAGCAGGATGCCCCAGGCCGTTTGCAGCAAGCTGTTGACCGTCACCTGCTGACGCGTTGCCGTCTGCTGGATGGCATGCGTCCGCTCTTTACCGAACGAGAACGACAGCTTGTTGAGATCGTAATCCGCCGCCGGATCCGGAGCTTTCGCGTGAGGAAGCGCCGTCTGCTGCTCGAATCCGGCCAAATATTCGCCCCAGTACTTCGCCGCCGCTTCGCGGTCCTGCCGCTGCAGCCACTCGAGATATTGACTGTAAGGATACGCTTCGCCAAGCTCGGGCTGCTGCTGCCGGACGATCGCGAAGTACGCCTCGAACACTTCCTTAGCGACCAAAGACAAGCACCAGCCGTCCATCAAAATATGATGGAAGCTCCACAGGAAGCGGTACGTCTCCTCTCCGGTACGAACCATTGCAACGCGGATCAGCGCATCGTCGGCAAGGTTGAAGCTGCGGGCTTTATCTTTATTTTTCTTTGACGTAAAATACGCTTCCTGCTTGTCCGGCTCCATGCCGCGCAGGTCTTCATACTGATATTCAACCCGCTTGTTGCGGAATACGACCTGCAGCGGCTCCTCCTTCCACCCGCTGTAAAAGTTCGTCCGCAGTACGGCGTGCCGCTGCGCAAGCACGTCCAGGCTTTTTCCGAACGCCTCCGGATTCAAGCTCCCCTGCAGCGTAAACGAAGCCTGCTCGAAGTAGGCTCCCGATTCTGCGTCAACCAGGCTGTGGAACAGCATGCCTTTCTGCATCGGGGTCAGCATGTACACATTTTCGATGTCGCCGATATGGCCGGTTTGTTCTGCGATCCGCTCCAGCTCCTCGATCGTCAGCCCCTTGTACAGCACATCGCTTGGCGTCAGCTCCGTCCGCTCTTTCCCGACACAGTGCGCGATGACTTGCCGCAGGCTCGACCGCAGCATCCCGGCCAGCCGCTCGATCGTTTCCTTGCGGTACATGCCGCCGCTGTAGCCGATCGTCATCGTCAATTGCCCGCCGGCGATCATGCCGTTAATATCCAGCACATAGGTTCTGGCCATGCTTTCGCTGGAAGACTGGCCGCTCGAATAGGGAGAAATATGCAGAGCGTTATTGTCCAAATCCTGATCGAATTGCCCCAAGTAATTGAAGCTGATTTCAGGCTCAGCCGCCAAGCCGTTGAAAGCATCGCCCGCCGGGCGCGACGACATATATTTCAAGATGCCGTAGCCGATTCCCTTGTTCGGAATTTGACGCAAGCTCTCCTTCACGCTCTTGATCCGGTTCGACAGCTCCATCCCCGTCTTCATCTCCAGGACGATAGGGTATTGGCTTGTAAACCAACCGATCGTACGTGTGATGTCGAGATCCGGGACGATGGGCTCCCTGCCGTGCCCTTCCAGCTCGACGGCCACCTGCTCCATGCCGGTCCATTCGTGAACCGCCATCCCGAGCGCCGTCAGCAGCAGGTCATTCATATCCGTACCGTACGCCCGGTGCGCCTGCTTCAGGAGCTGCTCGCTTTCTTCCCGGGTCCATTGCAGCGTAACGGTCTCGGTGTCCCGCATCAAGGCATACTCCTGACCGTAATCGCGGGGCAGCGGCTTGATCGCGGCTTGCGCGATCCGCTCCCAGTACGTCCGCTCGCTCTCCATGGCCGGGCTGTCGGCATGCGCGGCAAGCCGCTCGGCCCATGTGCGGAACGCATCCGTTTTATCCGGAAGACGGATGTCCCCTCCTTGCAGCGCCTGCTCATAGCCCGCAGCCAAATCCTCAAACAAGATGCGCCACGAGACGCCGTCTACCGCCAAATGATGGACGACGATCAGCAGGTGATCCCCGTCGCCGCAGCGGAACAGCCCCAGCCTCATCAGAGGGCCTTCCAGCAGATCGATGCCGCGCTGCAGCTCGTCGGCCTTGGCTTCGATCGCCTCCGCGCAGTCTGCGATCCCGCGCATATCCATCACTTCCAGGCTGTACAGCTCGCCTTCTGCGATACCCCGGTTATAAGCTGTATATCCGGTTTCGGCCCGGCGGAAGACGAGACGAAGCGCATCGTGATGCACGGCGAGCTTCCGCACGGCCTGGCGAAGCGCAGCTTCCTCGAAGCCTTCTTCCCGGTACAGCATGATCGCCTGGTTATAGTGGTGTCGCTCGGCGAACGGCTGCTCGAAGAACCGGCGCTGAATCGGTGTAAGCGGCGTGTCCCCCTTCGCCTCCCCCTGTTCCGCGCGTCTGGCGATCGGCTGGAGATGCGGACTTAGCTCCGCTACAGTCGGATATTTGAACAAATGCTTGATTTCGAGCTTGTACCCGGCTTGATACAGCCGCGAAGTAACCTGAATCGACTTGATCGAGTCGCCGCCGAGCTCAAAGAAGTTGTCGAGCACGCCGATCGGGCGCCCGGTTCCGAGCACCTTTTGCCAAATTTCCGTTAACGTCATCTCCACAGGGGTTCGGGGCGCTACATAGACCGTTTGCAGGCTTGCTTCCGGAGCGGGGAGCGCCTTGCGGTCGAGCTTCCCGCTGTGGGTGAGCGGCATTCGCTCCAGCTGCACGAAGAAGGACGGAATCATGTACGACGGCAGCTTCTCCGCCAGCAGGCTTCGCAGCTCGCTTGCGGCAAGGTGCTTGTCCGCCACGAAGTACGCGCACAACTGCTTCTGGCCGTCCGCGCCCTCCCGGGCGGTGACGACCGCCTCCTGAACAGACGCCGCTTGAAGCAGCTGCGCTTCCACCTCGCCGAGCTCGATCCGGTACCCGCGAATTTTCACCTGATGGTCGATCCGGCCCATATACTCGATATTGCCGTCCGGCAGCCATCTCGCCAAATCGCCTGTCCGGTACATACGCCCGCCCGGCGCGAACGGATTGTCCACGAACTTCTCCGCGGTCAGCTCGGGGCGGTTCAAATAGCCTCTGGCCAGCCCGTCGCCCGCGATGCACAGCTCGCCGGGAACGCCGACAGGCAGCAGCGTTGTCGTCCCTTCCTTGACGATGTATAGCTGAATATTCGAAATCGGCTTGCCGATCGGCACCGAAAGGCGGGTCTCTTCCGGTCCGCAATCGAAGAACGACACGTCGACGGTCGCCTCCGTAGGCCCGTACAGGTTGATAAGCCGAGCGTGATGGACCGGCGCGATCCACCGGGCGAACCGGCTCACATGCGACGGAGCCAGCGCTTCCCCGCTCGCAAACACCTGTTTCAGCGTACTCAGCTTCGTATCGAGCGCTTCGCGCGGCTGCCGCTCGACATAATCCAGGAAGGCGTGCAGCATCGACGGCACGAAGTGCATCGTGGTAACGGCATGCTGTTCGATCGTGTCGAGAATCGATTCCGGATTTTTCTCCCCGCCGGGAGGCAATAAACATACACTGGCCCCTGTCCATCCCCACCAGAACAGCTCCCATACGGAGACGTCGAACGTGATGGCCGTCTTTTGCAATATCACGTCATTCGTATCGATCGGGTAAGCGGTTTGCATCCACAGCAGCCGGTTCACCACAGGGCGATGCTCGACCATGACGCCCTTAGGCTTGCCGGTCGAGCCCGACGTGTAGATCACGTAAGCCAGATGCTCCGGCCCGCTGGCTGGCTCCAGGTTCGAGCCGTCTTCGGCGTACGAAGCATCGTCGTTCAGATCGACGAGCCTGAGATTGCCGCCGATGCTATCGGCGAAGGAAGCATCCCGTACATGTCCTTGATGCAAGAGCAGCTTCGCCCCCGAGTCGTCCAGCATATAACGGATGCGCTCCTGCGGAAACTGCGGGTCGATCGGCACGTAGGCGCCGCCGGCCTTCAAAATCGCGTAGATGCCGACGATCATCTCCAGCGACCGCTCGGCCATGATCGCGACCGGCTGATCGGCCTGCACGCCCATGGCACGAAGCGAGCGCGCCAGCCGGTTCGCCTGCTCGTTCAGCTCCCGGTACGTGAGGAAGCTCTCTTCAAAGACGACGGCGACGAGCTCCGGCGTACGCGCCGCCTGCTCCTCGAACAGCCTGTGGATCGTCTTGTCCCGCGGATAGTCCGCCTCCGTATCGTTGTACCCGGTGACCAGCTGCGTCCGCTCGGCCTGCGACAAGATGTCGATTTGCTCAATTGGAAGCTCGGGCTGGTACAGAACTGTTTCAAAAATACGGCTCAAATGATCGGCCAGCTGGGCGGCAAACGATTCCGTATATCGATGCTCGCTATAAAGCAGCTGCAAACGTACCAATCCGCCAACTTGTTCAAATTGAAACTGAAGCTCCGAAACGGCGGCCCCTGCATCATCCGTACTGTGCAGCGGCTTCAACGTAACCATCGTAGGTACAACAGGAGTTACGTCCGCATCGTAGGATAGATGAAGCGGACCGGCCATGCTGCGGAACGGAATGTTTTGATGCTGGATTGCCTCGGTGACGGTCGTTTTGACTCCGTTTAACAACGATTTCAAGGTATGCCCGCCGCTCACGTTCTCTTTCAGCAGGACGACTTGATTGACGGGGCGCCTCGCCTCATCCGGTCTTCGCACGATCGGCATGCCGACAATGATCGTTTCGGATCCCGTGTATGTATGCAGCAGGATGTGCACCCCTGCCAATAAAACCATGTATAGCGCCCTGTCGGAGCCTTTGGCCAAGGAGACGATCCTTGCGGACAGCTCCGCCGGCAATTCCCGTACTAAGGAGAGTCTGCTGCTCGCCGGCTTCCCGGAAGCATGGCTGTACGGCACGACCGTCGGGCTGTCTGCGGACTCGAACCGGCCTGACCAATACGCGGCTTCTTTCTCAAACACTGCTTTCACATAGGCCACCCCTCATCGTTGATTGCATGCGTCTATATTTCGGGACCGTGCATGGCCAGAGTGCGTGCAGCCGTACAGGCCCCACACACTCTAAGCACAGGAACAGTAGGCAATCAGAAAATAAATTCGATATCCTCCGACGCATCCTCATCGCTCACGGAGTTTTCCGCTACTTGCATATCCAGCAGCCGCAGCTCGGGCCGTTCGGAAATTTGCGACAGCAGCAGCTGAAAATCATCGGTGAGCTGCTCAACCAAGCTTCTCGTAAACAGCTTCGTGCAATATTCGAAATGCCCCCGGATCCCGTCGTCCTCCAAGGCGATCTCCAGCGTCAAATCAAACTTGGCGATCGTATGCTTTTGCTCGTATGGCGTGCCATGCAGCGAATCGACGCCGATTTCCGGCATTTCCGTATTTTGCAGGACGAACATCGTATCGAACAGAGGATTACGGCTTGCATCGCGGGCGAGCTGCAGCTTGCCGACCAGCTCCTCGAACGGATAGTCCTGGTGCTCATACGCCTTCAAGGTCGTTTGCCGGACTTCCTCGAGGAAGCTGAGGAACGTCTTCTCACCCGCCGGATAATTGCGGATGGCCAGCGTATTGACGAACATCCCGATGAGCGGCTCCAGGTCGGCATGCGTTCTGCCGGCGATCGGCGTGCCGACGATAATGTCGGTTTGCCCCGAATATTTGTGCAGCAGCACGGTATAGGCAGCCAAAATGACCATGTACATCGTCGTGCCGGTGTCGGCTGTCAGGCGCCGCAGGCCTTCACAGACGTTCGCATCGATGGCAAAATCGACCTTATCTCCGTGATGGCTTTGCACGGCCGGTCTTTCGAACGATGTCGGCAGCTGCAGTACCGGCAATTCGCCGCTGAACGCTTCCAGCCAGTAGGCTTCCTGCCGCTTGAGCCGTTCGCTCTCGCGCTCCGACTGCTGCCATGCGGCGTAGTCTTTATATTGAAGCCGCAGCGGCGGCAGCTCCTCGCCCTTATATGAGCGGACAAACTCTTCCACCAATATGCCCATGGAAACGCCGTCGGAGATAATATGGTGCATGTCGAACAGCAAAATGCGGCGGTTAGCCTCAAGCTCGATCAGACCTACCCGCAGCAGCGGCGGCTTGTCCAGCTCGAACGCGCGAACGAAGCGGCGGATGATGTCGTCGGCGTCATCCCCGTTAGCCCGGCTGTACTCTACGTTGAACGGCGTTTCCGCATGTACCCGCTGTACCGGTTCACCGTGTACGGTCTCAAAGCCTGTGCGCAGCGTCTCGTGCCTTGCGATCAGCTGACGGAACGCCGCTTCGAATCGCTCCAAGTCGAGCGGCCCGTCAAGCGTCATCGCGCCGGGCATATTGTAGCTGAGCTCCGCGTCTTCCATTTGATGCAGCAAATACAGACGCTTTTGCGCCGAAGATACCGGATAGAAGTCCTTTACCTCGGCAGGCGGAATAGCAGAATACGAGCTTTGCTCCATCGCTTCGAGCTTTTGCGCCAGTTGTTCGATCGTAGGCGATTCGAATACGTCGCGCAGCGGAACACTTCGGTTCAGCTCTTTATGAATGAGTGTCACAAGGGTCGTAGCCCGCAGCGAATGGCCGCCGAGGTCGAAGAAGTTGTCCTTCACGCCGATCGTCCGGACGCCGAGCACCTGCTGCCAAATACGTACCAGCTGCGCTTCCGTCGGCGTTCGTGGCGCTGTATAGTCCGCTCCGGTTTGCACGCTTTCTTCCGGCGCCGGCAGCGCTTTGCGGTCCACCTTGCCGTTCGAAGTCAGCGGCATCCGTTCCAGCTGCACGAAGTAAGTCGGGAGCATGTAGGCAGGCATGACTTGCGACAGCTCGCTGCGCAGGCCGCTCACGGACAGCGGCTGCTCCGCCACGAAATACGCGGCGAGCTGCTTCTGTCCGGCTCCGTCCTCGCGGGCGATCACAATCGCTTCCTGGACGGCTGCCGCCTTCGCCAGCTGCGCCTCGATCTCGCCCAGCTCGATCCGGTAGCCGCGGATTTTCACCTGGTGGTCGATCCGGCCCAAATATTCCATACTGCCGTCAGGGAGCCATCTCGCAAGATCTCCCGCCCGGTACATCCGCTCGCCAGGTGCGAACGGATTGTCCACGAACTTCTCCGCGGTCAGGTCCGGACGGTTCAAGTACCCTCTCGCCAAACCGTCGCCCGCCACGTACAGCTCGCCGGCCACACCGACAGGCACCGGACGACGTTGTTCATCCAAAATGTACGTCCGCAGCGTCGGAATCGGTTTTCCGATATTGCTCTTGGCCTGCTCGATTTCGGCTTCCGTAATTTCTTTGTACGTAACATGGACCGTCGTTTCCGTGATGCCGTACATATTGATCAATTGGACATCCGGGTAGACTGCCTTCCAGTCCTTCAGCAAATACGGGCTTAACGCTTCGCCGCCGAAAATGACCTTTCGCAAGCTCAACTGCGCGGCTTCGCCTGCGGACAATGCTTCTTGCAGCAGCTGATAGAAATACGTCGGCGTTTGGTTCAAGATCGTCACCTGTCGCTCATGCAGGAGCTTCAGGAACTGCTTCGGACTTTTTGCGGTTAACGATGGAACGATGACGAGCTTCCCTCCGTACAGCAGCGCACCGTACATTTCCCATACCGAGAAATCGAAGCAGAACGAATGGAACAGCGTCCATGTGTCCGAGGCGCAGAAATCGAACAAGTTCTTGTCGTTGAACAGCAGCCGGACGACATTTTTATGCTCGATCAGCGTGCCCTTCGGCTTGCCGGTTGTCCCCGACGTATAGATGACGTAAGCCAGATCCTTCGGTCCGCTCGCCGGCGCGAGGTTCACCGCTTCCCCTCCGTACGAAGCCTCGTTGTCGAGCTCGATCACTGCACCGGCGAACGTTACGCTATCCCGCAAATGTCTTTGCACCAGCAGCAGCTTGGCTCCCGAATCGTCCAGCATGAAGCGGATGCGCTCCTGCGGATATTCCGGGTCAATCGGCACATAAGCGCCGCCCGCTTTCAAGATCGCGAGAATGCCGACGACCATCTCGATCGAACGCTCCGCCATAATCCCGACCAGCTGCTCGGACTGCACGCCCTCCGCACGCAGCGTATGCGTCAGCCGGTTCGCCCGCTCGTTCAGCTCCCGGTAAGTCAGCACGCGACCTTCATACTCGACGGCCGCCTGATTCGGTGTGCGCTCCGCCTGCTCTTCGAACAGCTGATGGATCGTCATCTCCCGCGGATAATCCGCGTCTGTGCCGTTAAAGAGCTCTGTTATTTGCTCGCGCTCATCCGCCGTAAGCAGCTCCAGCTCGCTCACGCGAATGTCGGCATTTTCGGCGATTTGTTCCATGATGCGAACCAAATGCCCGCGAATCCGTTCCATTCCCGCTTTGTCATATACGTTTGCATTGTATTCCAGCTGAATTTCAAGCTCTTCGCCGGGAACGACAATCACGTTAAAATCGTAATTCGTCTGATCGGCCATCTCGACGTCCGCGATGTCGAAACCTGCCGGGTCGCGGCTTCCCAGCTGCTGCATTTGCTGCTCGACCGGATAGTTTTCAAACACCAGTATATGGCCGACCAAGCCTTGCTTTTGTTCGGTCAGCGCCTGAATCTCATACAACGGATACGTATCGTAAGCCTGGGAGGCCAGCGCCTGCTCCTGCACTCTGCGCATCGCTTCCGCGAACGTGTCCTCCGCTTTGCAGCGGACGCGCACCGGAATCGTGTTGATGAACAAGCCGATCATCGATTCGATGCCGGGAATTTCCGCCGGTCTTCCCGAGACGACGCTGCCGAACACCACGTCCGAAGTCCCGTTGTACTTGTGAAGCAGAATGCCCCAGACTGTTTGCATGAGCGAGTTCATCGTCACCTGCTGGCGCTTCGCAGCCTGCTCGAGCGCCCGGGTCAGCTGGCCGCCCAGAGAGAACTCCAGCTTCTCTCCAGCATATTCCGCCGAATTGCCGGCCGTGTTCGCCAGCGGCAGTACCGTCTGATGCTCATAGCCCGCCAAATAGCCGCGCCAGTAATTCGCCGCCGCTTCGCGGTCCTGCCGCTCCAGCCACTCGAGATACTGGCTGTATGGCCATACCGCATCTATCTCGGGCTGACGCCGCTGCACGATGGCAAAATAGGTCTCGAACACTTCCTTCGCGACTAAAGACAAGCACCAGCCATCCATCAATATATGATGGAAGCTCCACAGGAACCGGTACGTATCGGTATCGGTGCGCACAATCGACACGCGGATCAGAGCGTCCTGGGCCAGGTCAAAGCCGCGGGCTTTGTCTTGTTTGCCCATCGCCGCAACATACGCATCGCGTCTATCCGCATCCATGCCGCGAATATCTTCATAGTAGAAGCCTCCCGCTTTGCTCCGGTAAACGACCTGCAGCGGCTCCGTGTTCCATCCGCTATAGAAGTTCGTCCGCAGTACGGCATGGCGTTCCACCAATTGCTCCAAACTTTGGGCGAATGCTCTGACGTCCAGACTGCCTTGCAGCGTAAACGAAGCTTGTTCGAAATAAGCCGCCGATTGCGGCTCCATCAAGCTGTGGAACAGCATTCCCTTCTGCATCGGCGTCAGCGGATACACGTTCTCGATCTCGCCGATGTGTCCGGTATGCTCCGCGATCCGCTCCAAATCTTCGATGGACAGGCCTTTGAACAAGACGTCGCTTGGCGTCAGCTCGACCCGTTCCTTCGCCGCACAATGCGCGAGGACTTCCTTCAGGCTCTCGCCAAGCAATCCGGCCAGCCGTTCCATCGTCTCTCTTCGGTATTGCATGCCGCTGTAGTCGAGCGTCAGCGCCAGCTTCCCGCCGGCAATCATACCGCTCACGTCGAGCGCATGCGTTCGGGCCAAGCTGTCGCTGACCGACCGGCCGCTCGGATACGGCGATACTTGCAAAGCGTTGTTGTGCAGGTCCTGGTCGAATTGGCCCAAGTAGTTAAAGCTGATATCGGGCTTCGCCGCGAATGCGCGGGCTCTCTTGTCATCCGGGTGAACCGACATATATTTGAGGATGCCGTACCCGATCCCCTTGTTCGGAATGCGGCGCAGGCCCTCCTTCACGCTCTTGATGCGGTAAGCCAAAGGCTTGCCCGCGTCCATCTCCAGCACGACAGGATACTGGCTTGTAAACCAGCCTACCGTGCGTGTGATGTCGACATCCGGGATAATCGGCTCCCGGCCGTGCCCCTCCAGCTCGACCGCCACCCGCTGCAGGCCTGTCCAGCGGTGTATGGCGAGACCGAGCGCCGTTAACAACAGGTCGTTCACTTCCGTGTTGTAGGCCCGGTGCGCCTGCTTCAGCAGCAGCTCGGTCTCCTCCTGCGTCCACTGTACCGTTATAGCTTCGCTATCCCGCATCAACGCATGTTCTTGGGCAAAATCGCGGGGCAGCGGCTCGCAATCGGCTGCGGCAAGCTGCTCCCAGTAAGTACGTTCGGCCTCCATGGCAGGGCTTACGGCGTAAGCCGACAGCCGCTCCGCCCAAGTCCGGAACGAGTCCGTCTTGGCCGGGAGCCGGATGTCCGCCCCTTGCAGAGCCTGCTCATAGGCGGCGCTAATATCTTCGAACAGGATCCGCCAGGATACCCCGTCAATCGCCAAGTGATGGACGACGATCAGCAGATGGTCCCCGTCGTCGCAGCGGAACAGCCCAAGCTTCAGCAGCGGCCCTTCCTGCAGATCGATGCTGCGCTGCAGCTCGTTCGCTTTGGCTTCAATTGCTTGCGCGCAGTCCGCCACTCCGCGGAAATCGATTGTTTCCATGCTGTACAGCTCGCCTTCCGAAATGCCGCGGTTATAGGCCGTAACTTCGCGATCGCTCTGGCGGAAGACGAGGCGCAAAGCGTCATGATGCTCGGCGATCGCCCGCATCGCCTGCCGGAGCGCTGCCTCGTCGTAGCCGTCCTCCCGGTACAGCGTGACCGCTTGGTTGAAGTGATGGAGATCGGCGAACGAATTTTCGAAGAACCAGCGCACAATCGGCGTAAGCTTCGACTCCCCTGTCACTTCACCCTGATCCGCACTTCTGCCGACCGGCTGCACGAACGGGCTCAATGCCGCCACAGTCGGATATTGGAACAGATGCTTAATTTCCAGCTTGTAACCGGCCTGATGCAGCCTCGACGATACTTGGATCGATTTGATCGAGTCGCCGCCGAGCTCAAAGAAATTGTCCGAAATCCCTATCGCCTTTACGCCCAATACCGTCTGCCAAACCGAGACTAAAGCTTGCTCGACGGCGGTTCGCGGCTCGACGTACGGTTTGCCGGTATGCAGACTCTCTTCCGGTGCCGGCAGCGCCTTGCGGTCCACTTTGCCGTTCGGCGTAAGCGGCATGTGCTCGAGCTGCACGAAGTACGATGGGAGCATGTACGCCGGCAGCTGCTGCTCCAGCTCGCTGCGAAGCTCGCTTACGGTGAGCGGCTTGTCCGCTACGAAATAGGCGCACAGCTGCTTCTGTCCGGCTTCGTTGTCGCGGGCGATAACGACTGCTTCCCGTACGACGGCCAACTTCGCGAGCTGCGCTTCGATCTCGCCGAGCTCGATCCGGAAGCCGCGGATCTTCACCTGCTGGTCGATCCGCCCGATATATTCGATGTTGCCGTCCGGCAGCCATCTTGCCAGATCCCCCGTCCGGTACATTCGCTCTCCCGGAGCAAACGGATTGTCTGCGAATTTCTCCGCCGTTAGCTCGGGCCGGTTCAAGTAGCCTCTTGCCAGCCCGTCGCCCGCCACGCACAGCTCGCCCGCTGCGCCTATAGGCTGCAGCTGATTGTCCGCGCCGACAATGTACACCGACGTGTTGCTGATCGGCCTTCCGATCGGCACGTTTGCAGCTGCCGCAGCAATCTCATCGATCTCGTAATACGTGGCGAATACCGTACTTTCCGTCGGACCGTACACGTGCGTTAGCTTGCCCCGGCCCAATTCGTGCAACGCTCTTCTGGCATGCTCTACCGATATGCGCTCGCCGCCGAACAGCACCTTCCGGACGTGGCGCAGGCAGTCGATGTTGATGTCGACCAGAACGTTGAACAACGCTGTCGTAATAAACATGACGGTGATATGCTCCCGCGCGATCATGGCCGCCAGAGCTTCCATATCCAGTACGTTTTGCTTGGAGCTGAGAACGAGCCGGGCTCCGTTCAGCAGCGCGCCGAAGATGTCGAAGGTCGAACCGTCAAAGGCGTAGCTGGACAGCTGCAGCAAGGTATCCCGTTCGGTAATGTCGATATAGTTCGTGCCCCGAACGACCCGCACGATATTCCGGTGCGTCGTCAAATTGCCTTTCGGCTTGCCGGTCGTCCCCGACGTATACATAACGTATGCCAGGTTGTCCGGTCCGCCCGCCCGTTCCGGGTTCGAAGCGTCCTTGCCATATGCAGCCGGATCGTCAAGCACCATGATCCTGCCTGCATACGATTCGCCGGCTGCGCGCTCCCGCAAGCCGCTTTGCAGCAAGAGCAGCGTTGTCCCCGAATCGTCCAGCATGTAGCGGATCCGCTCCTGCGGATACTCCGGGTCGATCGGCACGTAAGCGCCGCCGGCCTTCAAAATCGCAAGAATGCCGACGATCATCTCCATGGAGCGTTCGGCCATAAGGCCGACCGGCTGTTCGGCCTGTACGCCTTCGGCACGCAGCGTATGCGCGAGCCGGTTCGCCCGCTCGTTCAGCTCCCGGTACGTCATCCGGCTTCCTTCGAATACAAGCGCCGTCTGCTCGGGCACCTTCATCGCCTGCTCTTCGAACAGCTCCGGAATCGTCATTTCCCGCGGATAATCCGACGATGCGGCGCCCCATTCGTCCAGCAGCTGCGACTGTTCGTCGGCTGTCAGCAGCTCCAGCTCGTTCACGCGTATTTGCGGATTTTCGGCGATCTGCTCGATGATCCGAACGAGATGCCCTTGAATTTGCGCCAGCTCCGACGGATCGTATGCATGAGCATTGTATTCAAAATGAATTTCGATATTGTCGCCCGGCATAACGACCAGGTTGAAGTCATAGTTCGTCTGCTCTGCCGAACGCACGTCAACGATATCGAAGTCTGCCGCCCCGCCCCCGCCGATCTGCTCAATCTGACGCTCTACCGGATAGTTTTCAAACACGACGATATGGTTGATCAAGCTCATCTTTTGCTGACTCAGCGCTTGAATTTCATACAGCGGGAACGTTTCGTACAATTGGGACGACAGTGCTTGTTCCTGTACGGCCTGCATCACGTCCGCGAACGTCGCTCCGGATTCGCAGCGGACGCGGACGGGAATCGTGTTGATAAACAGCCCGACCATGTTCTCGATGCCCGGAATTTCCGCAGGTCTTCCCGATACGACGCTTCCGAACACCGCGTCCTGTGTGCCGTTATATTTTTGCAGCAAAATGCCCCATACCGTCTGGATCAGCGTATTCAAGGTAACTTGATAACGCTTCGCGGCCTGATGGATGCTTCGAGTCAGCATCTGCCCCAAGCTGCAGCCCATCTTCTCGAATACGTACGCTGCCGGTTTGTGCTGCGCCTTCGTTTGCGGAAGCTCCGTCTGATGCTCGTAGCCCGCCAAATAGCCGCTCCAGTAGCTGGATGCCGCCTCCCTGTCCTGCCGCTCGAGCCATTCGATATACCGGCTGTACGGATATGCAGCAGCAAGCGGCGGCCGGCTCCCGCGCACGTAGGCAAAGTACGATTCGAACACTTCTTTTGTAATCAGCGACATACACCAGCCGTCCATCAAAATGTGGTGGAAGCTCCACAGGAAGCGGTACGTTTCGTCCCCGGTACGCCAAATCGATACACGCATCAGCGCATCCTCGGCGAGATCGAAGCCGATGGCCCTGTCTTCATTTTCCATAGCTTCTACATACGCTTCGAGACGTTCCGCATCCAAATCCAATTCGCGCAGATCTTCATAGGCAAAGCCTGCCTTCCGGTTCCGGAAAACGATCTGAATCGGCTCGTCCTGCCAGCCGCTGTAGAAGTTCGTGCGCAGGACAGCTTGACGCTCCGCCAAATCGTCCAGGCTTTTCTTGAAGGCTTCCACATCCAGGCGGCCCTTCAAGGTGAATGCGGTTTGCTCAAAATAAGCCCCCGACTGCGCATCCATCAGGCTGTGGAACAGCATCCCCTTCTGCATCGGCGTCAGCATGTACACATTCTCGATTTCGCCGATATGGGAGGTTTGGTCTGCGATTCGCTCCAGTTCCTCGATGGTCAGCCCTTTGAACAGAATGTCGCTCGGGGTCAGCTCGGTCCGTTCCTTCGCCGTGCAATGCGCGATCACTTCCCGCAGGCTAATCCGGAGCTTCTCGGCGAGCCGCTCCATCGTTTCCTTGCGGTACATCTTGCCGCTGTAGCTAAGTGTCAGCGTCAATTGCCCGCCTGCGATCATACCGTTGACGTCGAGAGCATGGGATCTGGTCATCCCCCCGCTTACTTCCGCGCCGCACGAATAAGTCGACAGCTGCAAATCGTTGCTCTGCAAGTCCTGATCGAATTGTCCGAGGTAGTTGAAGCTGATGTCCGGCGCCGGCGCTTGACGGAGGAATGCAGCGCCGTCCGCTTGCGGCGACATGTATTTGAGAATGCCATAGCCGATCCCTTTGTTCGGAATATTGCGCAGGCTCATCTTCACGCGTTTAATCCGGTACGGCAAGCCCTTGTCCGCTTCCATCTCCAGCACAACCGGGTATTCGCACGTAAACCATCCGACCGTGCGCGTGATATCGATATCCGCACCGATCGGTTCCCTGCCGTGTCCTTCCAGAGTTACCGCCACCTGCTCCAAGCCGGTCCATTCGTGAACCGCCATCCCGAGCGCCGTCAGCAGCAGGTCGTTCATGTCGGTGCCGTAAGCCCGGTGCGCCTGTTTCAGCAGAAGCTCCGTTTCCGCTTGCGTCCACTGCACCGTAACGGCCTCGCTGTCCTGCATCAATGCGCGCTCTTGGGCGAAATCGCGCGGCAGCGGCCGGCTTGCCGCTTGTGCGATCCGTTCCCAGTACGCCCGCTCACTCTCCATGGCCGGGCTTCCGGCATATGCGGCCAGCTGCTCCGCCCATAAGCGGTACGAATCGGTCTTTTCGGGAAGGCGGATAACTTGACCGCGCAGCGCCTGCTCGTAGCCCGCCGCCAAATCCTCGAACAGGATGCGCCATGACACGCCGTCTACCGCCAGATGGTGAACGACGATCAGCAGATGATCCCCGTCCGTGCAGCGGAACAGCCCAAGCTTCAGCAGCGGCCCTGTCTGCAGGTCGATACAGCGCTGCAGCTCGTTTGCCTTCGCTTCGATCGCCTGCGCGCAGTCCGCCATACCGCGGAAATCCAGCACATCGAGGCTGTAGAGCTCTCCTTCCGCAATGCCGCGGTTGTATGCCGTATAACCGGATTCCGTCCGGCGGAACACGAGACGCAGCGCATCGTGGTGCTCGGCGAGCTTCCGCACGGCTTGACGCAGCGCCGCTTCATCGTAGCCTTCCGGGCGGTACAGCATGACCGATTGGTTATAATGATGCGGCTCGTCGAACGACTGCCCGAAGAACCAGCGCTGAATCGGCGTCAGCAGCGCCTCTCCCTTCGCTTCTCCCTGGTCGGCTCGCCTTGCGACCGGCTGCACGTAAGGGCTGAGCTCCGCCACAGTCGGGTATTTGAACAAATGCTTGATTTCCAGCTTGTAGCCGGCTTGCTGCAGCCGTGAAGCGACCTGAATCGACTTGATCGAGTCCCCGCCGAGCTCGAAGAAATTGTCGAGCACGCCGATCGCCTTCGTGCCGAGCACCGCCTGCCACACCGCAACCAAAGCCTTCTCCACCGGCGTCCGAGGAGCGATATAAGCCGCACCGGTCTGTACGCTGCCCTCCGGCGCGGGCAGCGCCTTGCGGTCGAGCTTGCCGTTCGGCGTAAGCGGCATCCGCTCCAGCTGTACGAAGTAGGACGGCACCATGTATGCGGGCAGCGCCTCAGCCAGCGCACTCCTCAGCTCGCTAACGGCGAGAGGCTTCTCCGCAACGAAGTACGCACACAGCTGCTTCTGTCCGGCTTCGTCTTCCCGCGCGACAACGACCGCCTCTTGTACGAATTCCGCTTTCAGAATTTGCGCTTCCACTTCGCCCAGCTCGACCCGGTTGCCGCGAATTTTCACCTGATGGTCGATCCGGCCGATGTATTCGATATTGCCGTCCGGCAGCCGTCTTGCGAGGTCGCCGGTCCGATACATCCGCCCGCCCGGTACGAACGGGTTGTCGGCGAACTTCTCCGCGGTCAACTCCGGCCGGTTCAAGTAGCCGCGGCCTACGCCGGCGCCGCCGATCATCAGCTCGCCCGGAATGCCGGCAGGCTGCAGCACACCGTGCTCGTTCAAAATATACACGTTCACGCCCGGCAGCGGCTTGCCGATCGGCAGACTGACAAGACCGTTCATATCTTGATCCGGCTGCGTCTGTTCGAAATAGCTCGAATCGATACAAGCTTCCGTTACGCCGTAGCTGTTCAGTATGCGCATCTGCGTCCCGAACCGGCTTGCAAGCGTCCGGAACGACTCCGGCGGGAACCGGTCCGAGCCAACGATCAGCGTCTGCAGACTGTCGATGTTCAGGCCGTTCTCGTACACATAGTCCATAAGCGGAATGACGAGCGACGGTGTCGATTCGAACATGTTGACCTGATGCTCCGCGATCAGCTCGTAGATCCGCGCAGGATCGAGCCGCGCGTGGCCGGGACATAGAATCAGCTCGCCGCCGTGCAGCAAGGCGCGGACGAAATCGCCGGTGAAGACATCGAAGGAGAAGCTGGCCCACTGCAGAATACGAATGCCGGCTTCGTGCAGCCGATATTCGTGCTTCCAGGCCCGGGCCATTGCCGCTACCTGCCTGTGCTCGATCATGACCCCCTTCGGGTTGCCCGTTGTGCCCGACGTATAGATCACATACGCCAAGTGCTCGGGTCCGGCCGCCGGCTCCAAGTTCGATCCGTCCTCATGATACGCAGCCGCATCGTCCAGCTCGACCACCGTGCCCGCAAACGGCGCGCGTTCCCGCAAGCCGCTTTGAAGCAGCAGCAGCTGCGCTCCGGAATCGTCCAGCATATAGCGGATGCGCTCCTGCGGATATTCCGGATCTATCGGCACGTAGGCGCCGCCGGCTTTCATAATCGCGAGGATACCGACGATCATGTCGAGGGAGCGCTCGGCCATAATGCCGACCAATTGATCGGCCTCTGCGCCCGCAGCGCGCAGCGTACGCGCCAGCCGGTTCGCCCGCTCGTTCAGCTCCCGGTACGTGAGCCGGCTATCCTCGCAGATGGCTGCGGTGTGCTCCGGAGTCCGCTCCGCCTGCGCCTCGAACAGCTGCGGAATCGTCTTGCCGCCCGTATCGTCCGCCTCCAACGCGGCCGCCGAAGCACCGAGCAGCTCCGCTTTTTCTTCAGCCGTCACCAGCTCCAGCTCGCTTACGCGAATGTCCGGATTGGCTGCGATTTGTTCGACGATGCGGAACAAATGCCCGCGAATTTGCTCCATACCCGGCCGGTCATATACGCAAGCATTGTATTCCAGATGAATGCCGATCTCGCTGCCGGGCACGACAACCAGATTGAAATCGTACGTAGTCAAATCAACCGACTGGAAGTCCGTGAAATCGAAGCCGGCCGGTTCGCCGCTGCCAATTTGCTCGATTTGCCGTTCTACCGGGTAGTTTTCAAACACCACAATATGATTGAACAAGTCCTGCTTCCGCCCGTTCAGCGATTGAATCTCATAGAGCGGATATGTTTCGTATACTTGAGACGCCAGTGCCTGCTCCTGAACGTTCCGCATAATATCCGCAACGCTTTCGCCCCCTTCGCAACGGATGCGCACCGGTATCGTATTGATGAACAAGCCGATCATCGTCTCAATGCCGGGGATTTCCGCCGGCCTTCCCGATACGACGCTGCCGAACACCGCGTCCTGCGTTCCGTTATACTTCTGCAGCAGGATCCCCCAAGCCGTCTGCATCAGCGTGTTCACGGTAACCTGATGGCTTTTGGCGACGTGATGGATCGCGCGGGTCAATTTTTCGTCGAAGAAGCCGTCCACTTTTTCCAACATATACGGTTCCGCCGAATCTCTTGTCTTCGCCTGCGGCAGCACCGCTTCATGCTCATACCCCGCCAAGTAGGCGCTCCAATAGCCGGATGCGGCTGCACGATCCTGCCGTTCCAGCCATTCGATATACCGGCTGTACGGATTTGCCGCAGCGAGCTCGGGCTGACGATGCCGGACGATGGCGAAGTATGCTTCGAACACGTCCTTGGCCACCAGCGACAAGCACCAGCCATCCATGAGAATGTGATGGAAGCTCCACAGGAACCGGTACGCCTCGTCACCGGTACGCACAATTGCCAGACGCATGAGCGCATCGTGAGCCAGATCGAAGCCTCGCGCTTGGTCTTCATTTTGCAATGTCTCGACCTGCGCCGCCCGCCGTTCCTCGTCCAGACCGCGTAGATCCTCATAGTGAAAGCCGATCCGCTTGTTCCGGAATACGACCTGCAGCGGCTCGTCCCGCCATCCGTTGTAAAAATTCGTCCGCAGCACGGCATGACGCTGCGCGAGCGCATCGAGGCTGAGCTTGAACGCCTCTACATCCAGCCTGCCATGCAGGGTGAATGCGGTTTGCTCAAAATAAGCCCCCGACTGCGCATCCATCAGGCTGTGGAACAGCATCCCTTTTTGCATCGGCGTCAGCATGTACACGTTCTCGATCTCTCCGACATGTGCGGTTTGCGTCTGAAGCCGCTCGAGCTCCTCCATCGTCAGCCCCTTGAACAGGACATCGCTCGGCGTCAGCTCTGTCCGCTCCTTCGCTGCACAGTGCCCGATAACTTGACGCAGGCTCGTTTGGAACAGCCCGGCGAGCCGCTCCATCGTTTCCTTCCGGTACATGCCGCCGCTGTAGCCTAACGTCAGCGTCAATTGTCCGCCTGCGATCATGCCGGTGATATCTAGCGCGAAGGACCGCTTGTGCCGTCCGCTGACGGCTTGGCCGCCGGAATACGGCGACAGCTGCAAGGCGCTGCTCTGCAAGTCCTGATCGAACTGGCCGAGATAGTTGAAGCTGATTTCCGGCGCCGGTGCTTGATGGAGACTTGTGACGCCATCCCCTTGCGAAGACATATACTTGAGAATGCCGTAGCCGATCCCTTTGTTCGGAATTTGACGCAAGCTTTCCTTCACATTCTTGATCCGGTATGTCAGTTCTTGGTCCGCTTTCATCTCCAGTACGACCGGGTATTCGCACGTAAACCATCCAACCGTGCGCGTCACGTCAATATCCGTACCGATCGGCTCCCTGCCGTGACCCTCCAGGCTCACCGCCACCTGCTCCATACCGGTCCAACCGTGAACCGCCATCCCGAGCGACGTCAGCAGCAGGTCGTTCATGTCCGTGCCGTATGCCTTGTGCGCTCGCCCGAGCAGCCGCTCCGTCTCCTCCCGCGTCCACTGCACCGTAACAGCCTCGCTGTCCTGCATCGACGCGCGCTCTTGCACGTAATCGCGGGGCAGCGGCTTGAACTCGGCTTGCGCAATCCGCTCCCAATACGCCCGCTCTAGCTCCATAGCCGGACTGTCGGCATAAGCGGCCAGCTGCTCCGCCCATAAGCGGTACGAATCCGTCTTATCCGGAAGACGGATGTCCCTGCCGCCTAACGCCTGCTCGTAGCCCGCAGCCAAATCCTCGAACAAGATGCGCCATGACACGCCGTCTACCGCCAAATGGTGAATGACGATCAGCAGATGATCCCCGTCCGCGCAGCGGAAGAGCCCGAGCTTCAGCAGCGGTCCTTCCTGTAAATCCATGCCGCGCTGCAGCTCGTTCGCCTTCGCTTCGATCGCCTGCGCACAGTCCGCCATGCCGCGGAAATCCAGCACATCGAGGCTGTAGAGCTCGCCTTCCGCGATGCCGCGGTTATATGCCGCAAAGCCGGTTTCCGTCTTGCGGAACACGAGGCGCAGCGCATCGTGATGCTCGGCGAGCCTCCGCACGGCTTGGCGCAGCGCCGCTTCATCGTAGCCTTCCGGGCGGTACAGCATGACCGATTGGTTATAATGATGCGGCTCGTCAAACGATTGCTCGAAGAACCAGCGCTGAATCGGCGTCAGCAGTGCCTCTCCCTTCGCTTCTCCCTGGTCCGCGCGCCTTGCGACCGGCTGCACGAATGGGCCGAGCTCCGCCACGGTCGGATATTTGAACAAATGCTTGATTTCCAGCTTGTAGCCGGTCTGATGCAGCCGTGAAGCGACCTGAATCGATTTGATCGAGTCGCCGCCGAGCTCGAAGAAATTGTCGAGCACGCCGATCGCCTTCGTGCCGAGCACCGCCTGCCACACCGCAACCAAGGCCTGCTCCGCCGGCGTCCGAGGCGCAACATATGCCGCGCCCGTCTGTACGCCGCCTTCCGGCGCGGGCAGCGCCTTGCGGTCGAGCTTGCCGTTCGGCGTAAGCGGCATCCGTTCCAGCTGTACGAAATATGAAGGCACCATATAGGCAGGCAAAGCCTCGCCAAGCACTTTCCGCAGCTCGCTAACGGCCAACGGCTTATCCGCGACATAATACGCGCAAAGCTGCTTTTGTCCGGCTTCGTCCTCCCACGCGACGGCGACCGCCTCTTGCACGAACGCCGCCTTCAACAGCTGCGCTTCCACTTCGCCGAGCTCGATCCGGTGACCGCGGATTTTCACCTGATGGTCGATCCGGCCAATGTACTCGATATTGCCGTCCGTCAGCCTCCTCGCGAGGTCGCCGGTCCGGTACATCCGCCCGCCCGGCACGAACGGGTTGTCGACGAACTTCTCCGCCGTCAGCTCCGGCCGGTTCAAGTAGCCCCGGCCAACACCGGCGCCGCCGATAAACAGCTCGCCCGGAACGCCGATCGGCTGCAGTCCGCCGTGCTCGTTCAGAATATACATCCTCACGCCCGGCAGCGGCTTGCCGACCGGCAAGCTTGGCAGGCCGGCATAGCTCCGGGATCGCACATCCGCCTGCTCGAAATAGCTCGAATCGATGCACGCTTCCGTTACGCCGTAGCTGTTCAAAATGTGCATCTCCGCCCCGAACCGGCTGAATAGCGTCTGGAACGCCTCCGGCGGGAACCGGTCGGAGCCTACGATCAGCGTTTGCAGACTTTCGATATTCAGCTTGTTTTCGTATACGTAATCCATCAGAGGAATGACAAGCGCCGGCGTCGATTCGAACATGTTCACCTGATGCTCCGCGATCAGCTCGTAGATCCGTGCAGGATCGAGCCGCGCATGGGCAGGACACAAGATCAGCTCGCCGCCGTGCAGCAAGGCCCGAACGAGATCGCCGGTAAAGACGTCGAACGAGAAGCTCGCCCATTGCAGAAGACGGAAGCCGGCTTCATGCAGCCGGTATTCGTGCTTCCAGGCTTTGGCCATAGCAGCGACCTGCCTATGCTCGATCATGACGCCCTTCGGGTTGCCGGTCGTACCCGAAGTATAGATTACGTACGCCAAATGATCCGGTCCGCAAGCCGGCTCCAAGTTCGACCCGTCCTCATGATACGCCGCCGCAGCGTCCAGCTCGACAACCTTGCCCGTGAATGCTATGCGATCCCGCAACCCGCTCTGCAGCAAAAGCAGCTGCGCTCCCGAATCGTCCAGCAGATAGCGGATGCGCTCCTGCGGATAATCCGGATCGATCGGCACATAGGCGCCGCCTGCTTTCATAATGGCGAGGATACCGACGATCATCTCAAGGGAGCGTTCGGCCATAATGCCGACCAATTGATCGGCCTCCACACCGGCAGCGCGCAGCGTGCGCGCCAGACGGTTCGCCCGCTCGTTCAGCTCCCGGTACGTCAGCCGGCTGTTCTCGAAGACGACGGCCGTATGCTCCGGAGTCCGCTCCGCCTGCGCCTCGAATAGCTGCGGAATCGTCCGCTCTTCGTCCTCCCCCGTGTCCGCCTCCGGCGCTGCAGCCGATTCTCCGAGCAGCTCCGTTTTCTCCTCCTCCGTCACAATCTCAAGGGAAGCGAGCGCAGCTTCCGGATCGTCCGCCAAGGCTTCGATCAGCCGCGTATAATGCTTGGCGAGCCGCGCGACGGTATCCGGCTCATACAAAGCAACGGCATATTCCATACTGCAGGACAGTGTGCCGTCCGTTTGCTCCATCGCGTTCAGCGTCAAATCAAACTTGGCTGCCGTATGACCGCCGGTATAAGGCTTCAGCTGCAAGCCGTCCATGCTCAAATGGACCTGTTCGACGTTTTGCAGGGCGAACATCGTGTCAAACAGCGGATTGCGGCTTAAATCCCGTTTCAAGTTCAGTTTGTCCACCAGTTCCTCGAACGGATATTCCTGATTCTCGTAGGCTTTCAGCACCGCTTCTTTCATTTCCCGCACGTAATCCGCGAACGTCTTCTCGCCCGACGGGAAGCTGCGGATCGCGAGCGTGCCGACAAACATACCGATCATCGCTTCCAAATCGGCATGCGTTCTGCCGGCAATCGGCGTACCGACGACGATGTCGGTTTGCCCCGTATATTTATGAAGCAAGACCGTGTAAGCCGCGAGCAGTACCATGTACAGCGTCGCTCCGGTTTGCGAAGCGATCTTCCGCAGGCCCTCCATCTGTGCCGTGCCGACCGCAAATTCATACAGTGCGCCTTCATAGCTTTGCACGGCCGGTCTCACATAGTCGGTCGGCATATCGAGTACCGGGATTTCACCGCGGAACACATCGAGCCAGAACGACTCCTGCCGCTGCATGCGCTCGGTATGCACCTCCGACTGCTGCCATGCCGCATAATCCTTGTATTGAATCCGGAGAGGCTGCAGCTCATGACCGGCATACAGCTCCACAAACTCTTGAATCAGAATCCCCATGGACACGGCGTCCGAAATCATATGATGCATATCCAGCAGCAAAATATGACGCTCGCGCTCAAGCTCGATAAGCCCCACTCTCAGCAGCGGCGGCTTTGCCAGATCGAACGGGCGCACGAACGCGCGAATAAGCGCATCGGCTTCCTCTTGCTCCGCCTGCAGGTACTCCACGCTAACATCCGCATCGCGGTAAATCCGCTGCACCGGCATGCCATTTTCCAGCTCAATGCCGGTCCGCAGCGTCTCATGCCGCACGATCAGCCGGCGAAGCGCCTCCTCGAGCCGCTTCTTGTCCACCGGACCGTCCATGGCAATGGCCCGCGGCATGTTGTAGCTCAGCTCCGCACCTTCCAGCTGGCTCAAGATGTACAGCCGCTTTTGCGCGGAAGAAACCGGGTAAACGTTTCTTTCTTCGATGACGGGAATGGCCGTATACGCCGTTCGCTCCGCGCCTTCGATCACTTTCGCCAGCTGTTCGACCGTAGGATGCTGGAATACGTCGCGCAGCGGCACGTTGCAATTCAGCTGCTTGTAAATTTTGGAAACGAGTGCTGTTGCCCGTAACGAATGGCCCCCGAGCTCGAAAAAGTTGTCCTTGACGCCGATTTTCCGCAGCTTGAGCACGTCCTGCCATATTTGCGCAAGCTCTACCTCCAGAGGAGTGCGCGGTTCCACGTATTCCGTTCCGGTCTGAAGACCGCCTTCCGGGGCCGGCAGCGCCTTGCGGTCGATTTTCCCGTTCGTCGTCAGCGGCAGCCGTTCCAGCTGCACGAAGTAGGATGGAATCATATAGCCGGGAAGATCTTTCGATAAGGCAGCTCGCAGCTCGGCCGCTTCAAGCGGTTTGCCCGCAGTGAAATAAGCACACAGCAGCTTCTGTCCGCTTTCGTCCTCCCGCACGATGATTTTTGCTTCGCCGACCCCTTCGCACGCATTCAACCGGCTCTCGATTTCTCCCGTTTCGATGCGATAGCCGCGGATTTTGACTTGATCGTCCGCCCGGCCGATGTATTCGATATTGCCGTCAGGCAGCCAGCGTCCCAAGTCGCCGGTCCGGTACATCCGCTCTCCAGGCCGATATGGATTCGGAATAAATTTCTCCGCGGTCAGCTCCGGACGGTTCAAATACCCTCTCGCCACACCGGCGCCGGATATGTAAATTTCCCCGATGGTTCCGATCGGAACCAGCTTCATCTCCGCATTCAAGATCGCGATCGTTTGATTCGGCAGCGGCTCGCCGATCGGCACATTGGCCCGCTCGTCCCCTTCTTTAACTTCCCCCCGATAAATGGTAGAGTCCACGCAGCATTCCGTCGGTCCGTACACATTCGTCACTTGGATGCCGTCCCTGCCGTACTTCGCCATTTCCAGAACGGTCCGAGTCGGTAAAGGCTCTCCCCCGATGACAAAATGCTTCACGCCGATCCTGCGGTTCATCGCTTCGGCCGTCTGCAGCAGCAGCGATAAGTATGTCGGCGTACCGTCCGCGATATCGATGTCGTGCTTTTCAAAATAGGCAATCAGCTTTTGCCCGTCGAGGCGAGTCTCCTCAGGTACGATATGGAGCGTCCGACCCATCAGCAGCGACCCGTAGATCGGCTTCACAGACATATCGAACACATACGGCGCCAGCTGGGCCATATTGCGGTAATGCTCCCGGCCTTCATAGATGATGCCGAACAAGCTCAACGTCAAATTGACGACGCTGCGGTGTTCGATCATAACCCCTTTCGGCTTGCCCGTCGTGCCTGACGTATAAATGACATAGGCCAGGTGATGAGCTTCGCTTACGGGCTCCAAATTGCTGCCGTCCGGGTGGTAAGCTTCTTCCTGATCCAGTACGACAATTGTGCCGTCATAAGAGACCCGATCCTGCAAGCGCCGCTGTGTCAGCAGCACCCGGGCCCCCGAATCGTCCAGCATAAAATGAATCCGCTCCTGCGGATATTCCGGATCGATCGGTACATAGGCGCCCCCGGCTTTCAAAATACCGAGCATCCCGACGATCATTTCAAGCGACCGCCCGGTCATCATCCCGACCAATTGATCGGCCTGGACGCCGGCGGCCCTGAGCGTACGCGCCAAACGGTTCGCCCTCTCGTTCAGCGCGCGGTACGTTAGACATTCATCCTCGTATACGGCCGCCACCCGATCAGGCGTTCGCTCCACTTGCGCTTCAAACCACTGATGAATCGTAACATGCTGCGGATAGTCCGCCTCGGTTTGATTGAATTCCACCAGCAGCTGATGTCGTTCGGCTTCGCTAAGAATGTCGATACGCCGTATTTCCAGATCGGGCTGAAACAACACCTCGGCAAACAGACGATCGACATGCTCCGCCATGCGGCTGATATACTCCCGTTCATACCGGTTTGCGTCATACTGTACATCCAAAAGGATGGAGCCGCCCTGCAGCTCAAAATGAAACCGCAGCCCGGTCGCCGCTTGATCGGAAACCTGCTCCGAATGCAGCGAATTCAATGAAACCATCGTATGGATCATAGGCAGCCCTGCCGTGTCGTATTCTACACTTAGCTGACCGGCCATCGTTTGAAACGGGATATTCTGATGCTCGACCGATTCGCGAACGGATGCGTTTAATTGCGTCAGCACGGTTCGGAAGGAGCTCGCGCCGCTGATCTGATTTTTAATCAGGATGAGCGGGTTGACGAGCGCGGCATTCGGCACTCCGACGGCCGGAGTGGCTACGATTATATTTTCTTCAAACGTATAGTGATGCAGCAAGCATTCGACCCCGGCCAGCAGGATCGAAAACAAGCCGATATCGGAGCCGTTTGCAATGGCGAGCATTCGCTCCGCCGTCCGGGACGGGAAAGGATAACGGACGCTGTTGATGTTTCGATGCATGGCGCCGCTCTTCGAGGCTCGGGTATACGGCAGACAGATGATAGTGTCGTCTTGAGTGAATCTATGGCTCCAAAAAGCTCTCGTTTTCTTCATTCATCATCGCTCCCATACGCATAGGATTTCATAGAGAGTGTGCTGGAGACGAACGCTGCAGCACACTCCCGAATCCTCGTTCAGCTAAAACGCAAATTCGTTCGATGCGGCGAGCACCGCACCGGCCAGGCGATTATCCCCGTACTCGAGCTCGCCGAGCGGCAGGTGCGGACTCTTCACGAGCGCCGACAAAATCGCAACATAGTCGCAGGACAGCTTCTCAATCGTCGTCTTCTTAAACAGCTTAGCCGCGTAGGTGACGGTGCAGATGAGTTCATCGTCCAGCTCCGCCGCGGTCAGCGTCAAATCCAGCTTGGATACGCCGCTTTCCCGGAAGTGACGAATAAACTGAAGCGATTCGATCTGCAGCTCCTGCCGCTCGGCGTTTTGCAGCACGAACATCGTGTCGAAGAGCGGATTGCGGCTCGGGTCCCGCGCCACGTTCAGCTGCTCTACCAGCTGCTCGAACGGATACTCTTGATTTTCGTACGCTTGCAGAGCATTGTCTTTGACTTCCAGGAGGAAATCTCGGAACGTCTTCTCCTCTGCCGGGTAATTCCGCAGCGCCAGCGTGTTGATAAACATGCCGATGATCGGCTGCACATCGCTCGACGCCCGGCCTGCGATCGGAGTTCCTACAATAATATCTTCCTGCCCGCTGTAATGAGACAGCAGCACCGTGTAGGCGGCGAGCAGTACCATGAACAGCGTGCATCCATGTTCATCGGAAAGCCGCTTCAACGCTCCCGTCAGTTCGGTATCGATCTTAAACTCGCTATGGCCTCCCTCGAAGCTTTGCAAGGCCGGTCTCGGATAATCGGTCGGCATGTCCAGCACAGGCAGCGGCCCTTCAAACGATTCCAGCCAATACTGTTCCATCTCCCGGTAACGCTCGCTTTCGGTCAGCCGCTGCTGCCAAACGGCATAATCTTTGTATTGAATGCGCAGCGGTGCAAGCTGTTCGCCGCCGTACAGCTGGACGAATTCGTGCACCAATATGCCCATCGATACACCGTCGGAGATGATATGATGCATATCGAATAGCAGCATGTGGCGGTCGGGCGCCAGCTCAACCAGCTTGACCCGCAGCAGCGGAGGCTTCTCCAAATCGAACGGGCGCATAAATTCGCGCAGATACGAGTCGGCCTCGTCATGGCCCGTCCCTTCCGTCTGCTCCGCAGCCGTTGCCGGCACCCGCTCCTTCGTCTGCTCCAACTCTACCGCAAAATCTGCATGCGGGTGCACCCGCTGCACAGGCTCGCCGTTCACGGTTTCGAATCCGGTCCGCAGCGTCTCATGGCGCTCGATCAGCTTGCGGAACGCTTCCTCCAGACGAACGCGGTCCAGCGGTCCTTCGATCGTCATGACATTCGGCATATTGTAGCTGAGCTCTCCGCCCTCCAAGTGACTGAGCAGATACAGCCGCTTTTGCGCCGAAGATACCGGGTAGTAGTCCCGCTCTTCCGCCACCGGGATTGAGGCGTAGGTGGTTTGCTTCAAGGCCGCGATCACTCGCGCCAGCTGCTCGATCGTCGGGGCTTCGAAAATGTCCCGCAGCGGTACTTGAATGCCCATAACCTGATGAATTTGCGCCGCCATCGTCGTGGCTCTGAGCGAATGCCCCCCGAGGTCGAAGAAGTTGTCCTTCACGCCGACCTGCTCCAGCTTCAGAACCTGCTTCCATACTTGCACCAGCTGAGCTTCGACCGGCGTCCGTGGGGCGGTATGATCGGCCCCGGTTTGCACGCTGCCTTCCGGAGCCGGCAGCGCCTTGCGGTCGAGCTTCCCGCTGTGCGTAAGCGGCATCCGCTCCACTTGTACGAAGTAGGACGGAACCATGTAAGCCGGCAGCGTCGCCGCCAGGGCCATTCGCAGTTCCCCGGCGGCAAGCGGCTTATCCGCCACGTAGTAGGCGCAAAGCTGCTTCTGTCCGGCGTCGTCCTCCCGGGCGATTACCGCAGCTTCTTGCACGGACGCCGCTTTCAGCAGCTGCGCTTCCACCTCGCCCAGCTCGATGCGGTAGCCGCGGATTTTCACCTGATGGTCGATCCGCCCCAAATATGCAATAGTGCCGTCGGGCAGCCATTTGGCGAGATCTCCCGTCCGGTACATGCGCCCGCCTAATGCGAACGGACAGTCTACGAATTTCTCCGCGGTTAGATCCGGCCGGTTCAAGTAGCCTCTCGCCAGTCCGTCGCCCGCGATGCACAGCTCACCCGGCACACCGACCGGCTGCAGCGCTGTCGATCCGAGGCTCACGATGAACAGCTGAATATTCGAGATCGGCTTGCCGATCGGCACTGAAGCGTAGTCTCGTTCCGCCTCACACTCATAGTACGAGACGTCGACCGTCGCTTCCGTAGGCCCGTACAGATTGATGAGCTTCGCCCCGCCTGCCGGCGCAATCCACTCTGCGAATCGGCTCACGTGCGAAGGCGCCAGCGCCTCCCCGCTCGTAAACACCTGTTTTAACGAAGACAGCTTCGTATGGAGCGCTTCACGAGGCTGCCGCTCGACATACTCCAGGAAGGCGCTCAGCATCGACGGCACGAAGTGCATCGTCGTGACGGAGTGCCGTTCGATCGTGTGAAGAATCGTCTCGGGGTTTTTCTCCCCGCCCGGCGCCAGCAAGCAAACGCTCGCCCCCGTCCACGACCACCAGAACAGCTCCCATACGGAAACGTCAAACGTGATCGCCGTCTTCTGCAGGATTGTGTCTCCGGTGTCGATCGGGTAAACGGACTGCATCCACAGCAGCCGGTTCACAACAGGCCGATGCTCTACCATGACGCCCTTCGGCCTGCCGGTCGAGCCTGATGTGTAAATCACATAGGCCATATGCTCCGGTCCGCTCACCGGCGTCAGATTGGAGCCGTCTTCGTCGTACGCCGCTGCATCGTTCAGATCGATGAGCGTCAAACCGCTCAACGAGCGATCGGCGACCATGTCGACGAAGGAGGCGTCCCTCCACAGCCGCTCTTGATGCAGCAGCAGCTTCGCTCCCGAATCTTCGAGCATGAAGCGGATACGTTCCGTCGGGAGCTGCGGGTCGATCGGTACATAGGCGCCGCCGGCCTTCAAGATCGCATAAATGCCGACGATCATTTCCAGCGAACGCTCGGCCATCAGCGCGACCGGCTGGTCGGCTTCCACGCCCGCGCTGCGCAGCGAGCGGGCGAGCCGGTTTGCCAGCTCGTTCAGCTCCCGGTACGTCAGGCGGCTGTCCTCGTACTTGACGGCGACCTGCTCCGGCGTACGCTCCGCCTGCTCTTCGAACAGCTGGTGGATCGTCTTATCCCGCGGATAGTCCGCCGCAGTTGCGTTGAACTGCATCGTTATTTGCTCGCGCTCTTCCGCTGACAGCAGCTCCAGCTCGCTGACGCGGATGTCCGGTTTGCTCGCGATCTGCCCCAACACTCGTATGAGGTGCCCTTTGATCCGCTCCATGATGCTCCGATCATACACGGATGCATTGTATTCCAGACGAATGCCGATCTCGTCGCCGGGAATGACGATCACATTCAAGTCGTAGTTCGTTTGCTCGACCATTTCCACGTCTGCGATCGCCAACCCCGCCGGTTCGCCGCTGCCGAGCTGTTCCATCCGCTGCTCCACCGGGTAGTTTTCGAACACCATAATATGGCTGATCAAATCTTGCTTTCGTTCGCTATGCGCCTGGATTTCATACAGCGGATACGTATCGTACGTTTGGGAAGCGAGTGCCTGCTCCTGCACCCGGCGCATCGCTGCCGCGAACGGTTCTTCCGCCTCGCAGCGCACGCGCACCGGAATCGTGTTAATGAACAAGCCGATCATCGTTTCGATGCCGGGAATTTCCGCCGGCCTTCCCGAAACGACGCTGCCGAACACGGCATCCTGCGTGCCGTTATACCGCTGCAGCACGATGCCCCAGGCCGTTTGCAGCAAGCTGTTGACCGTCACCTGCTCCCGCTTCGCCGTCTGATCGATCGCTTCGGTCAGCTCCCGGCCGAAGGAGAACACCAGCTTCTCAGGAGCGTATCCCGCCGTCTTATCCGCAGCTTTCGCCTGCGGCAGCGCCGTCTGATGCTCGTACTCGGCCAAGTAATCGCTCCAGTATGCCGACGCCGCTTCACGGTCCTGACGCTCCAGCCATTCGATGTATTGGCTATACGGATAAGCTTCGCCCAGCATCGGCTGCTGGTGCTTCACCATCGCAAAGTAAACGTCGAACACTTCTTTCGTGACAAGGGACACGCACCAGCCGTCCATCAAAATATGATGGAAGCTCCACAGGAAGCGGTACGTCTCGTCGCCGGTACGCACGATCGATACGCGGATCAGCGCATCTTCGGCGAGATCAAAGCCCCGCGCTTTGTCTTCCTGCTTCAAGGCATCGAGGTACGATTCGCGCCGTTCCTCTTCGATTCCGCGAATGTCTTCGTAACGGTATCCCGGCCGCTTGCTGCGGAATACGACCTGCATCGGCTCTTCCTTCCAGCCGCTGTAGAAATTCGTCCGCAGCACGGCATGCCGCTGCGTTAACGCTTCAAGGCTTTTCCCGAACGCTTCCTCATCCAAGCTACCATGAACGGTAAACGTAGCCTGCTCAAAGTACACTCCCGATCCCGCATCCATCAAGCTGTGGAACAGCATCCCTTTTTGCATCGGCGTCAGCAAATATACGTTCTCGATCTCGCCGATGTGTGCGGTTTGCGCCTGGAGCCGGTCCAGCTCCTCGATGGTCAGGCCTTTATATAACACATCGCTCGGCGTCAGCTCCGGCCGTTCTTTGGCGATACAATGCGTGATCACGTCCCGCAGGCTCGCTCTGAACATGCCGGCCAGCCCTTCCATCGTTTCCTTCCGGTACATCTTGCCGCTGTAGACGAGCGTCAGCGACAATTCGCCGCCCGCGATCATGCCGTTCACATCGAGCGAATGTGTTCTTGGCATGCTCTCGCCGATAGTCTGACCACTCGAATACGGGGATATTTGCAAGGCGTTGTTTTGCAAATCCTGATCGAACTGTCCTAAATAGTTGAAGCTGATTTCCGGTGTATACGCATGCTCCCGGAATGCGCCGCCTTCCATATTCGAAGTCATATATTTCAGAATGCCGCAGCCGATCCCTTTGTTCGGAATTTGGCGCAAGCTTTCCTTCACACTCTTGATCCGCTGCGCGACCTCCTGCCCCGCCTTCATGTCCAATACGACAGGGTACTGGCTGGTAAACCATCCGACGGTACGCGTGATGTCGATATCCGGGACGACGGACTCCCTGCCATGCCCTTCCAGCTCTACAGCGATTTGCTCCATGCCGGTCCATTCGTGAACCGCCATCCCGAGCGCCGTCAGCAGCAGGTCGTTCATATCCGTACCGTACGCCCGGTGCGCCTGTTTGAGCAGCCGCTCGGTCTCATCCCGCGTCCATCTTATCGTAACGGTTTCGCTGTCTCCCATCACCGCGCGCTCCTGTGCGAAATCGCGTGTCAGCGGCTTGGATCCGGCTTGCGCGATCCGCTCCCAGTAAGCGCGTTCACTCTCCATGGCCGTGCTGCCGGCATAGGCGGCAAGCCGCTCCGCCCACATGCGGAACGAATCCGTTTTATCCGGAAGACGAATGACCTGGCCGCGCACCGCCTGCTCATAGCCCGACGCCAAGTCCTCGAACAAGATTCGCCACGATACCCCGTCCACCGCCAAATGATGGACGACGATCAGCAGATGATCTCCGTCTGCGCAGCGGAACAGTCCGAGCTTCAGCAAAGGCCCTGTCTGCAGGTGGATGCCGCGCTGCAGCCTGCTCACGTTGTCAGCGATATCCCGGGAGCAGCCGGCCTTCTCGCGGAAATCCATCACATCGAGACTGTAGAGCTCACCTTCCGAAATGCCCCGGTTATACGCCGCATACCCGCTTTCGGTCCTGCGGAATACGAGGCGAAGCGCATCATGGTGCTCGGCGAGCTTCCGCACGGCTTGACGAAGCGCCGTTTCCTCGAAGCCTTCCTCCCTGTACAGCATAACCGCCTGATTAAAATGGTGCGGTTCATCGTACGCCAGTCCGAAGAACCAGCGCTGAATCGGCGTCAGGGGCATCTCTCCTTGCACTTCCCCTTGGTCCGCACGCCTGCCTGACGGCTGGACATAGGGGTTTAGTTCCGCCACAGTCGGATATTTGAACAAGTTCTTGATCTCCAGCTTGTAACCAGCCTGATGCAGTCTGGCCGACACTTGAATCGCTTTGATCGAGTCGCCGCCAAGCTCGAAGAAATTGTCGAGCACGCCGATCGGACGCCCGGTTCCGAGTACTTTCTGCCATACTTCAATGATCGTCCGCTCCACCGGAGACCGTGGCGCAACGTATTCCGCTCCGGTTTGCACGCTTTCGTCCGGAGCCGGCAGCGCCTTGCGGTCGATCTTGCCGTTCGGAGTCAGCGGCATCCGCTCCAGCTGTACGAAGAACGACGGAATCATGTACGCAGGCAGCTCCTGCGCCAGCGCGCTTCGCAGCTCGCCCACGGCAAGCGGCTTATCCGCTACAAAATACGCACACAGCTGTTTTTGGCCATCGCCGCTTTCCCGTACGGTCACTACCGCTTCTTGAACGGACGCCGCTTTCAGAAGGTGCGCTTCGACTTCGCCGAGCTCGATCCGGAAGCCGCGGATTTTCACCTGATCGTCTATTCTGCCCAAATATTCGATGCTGCCGTCCGGCAGCCATCTGGCCAGATCGCCAGTCCGGTACATCCGCTCGCCCGGCGCAAACGGGCTCGCCGTGAACTTCTCCGCGGTCAGCTCCGGCATATTCAAGTATCCTCTTGCGAGACCGGCGCCGGCGAGGCACAGCTCGCCCGGTACGCCGACCGGCTGCAGCTGATTGTGAGCACCCACGATATAGACCCGGTTGTTGGCGATGGGCTTGCCGATCGAAAGCGGCTGATCCGCATGATCGATCCGCAGCGATGTCGAGACGACGCTGTTTTCGGTCGGGCCGTATTCGTTGCAGATTTCAACAGCCGGATGCATCGCTTTCAGCTTCTGTACGAGCAAGGAGGTGAGCTTTTCCCCGCCGACGACGACATTTTTCAGCGACCGCACATCATGACTGTTCATATGCTCGAGCAGCGTCATCAAGAAGCTTGGCGAGCTCTGCAGATGGGTAATGCCACTTTCGGCTATAGCATGGCGGATCGCGGAAGGCTCCTTGCTGTCCTCGTCGCTCAAGAGATATACCGTTGCCCCCGATACGAGCGGTCCGAACAGATGCGTCAAGAACGGATCGAACACAAACGGTGTCAGCATCAGCGCACGATCGTTCCGGGTGAAGCGGTATGCATCGGCTTTCCAGCCAATCGTGTTGGCGATGCTGCGATGCTCGATCATCACGCCTTTCGGCCTGCCTGTCGTTCCCGACGTATAGATGACATAGGCCAAGTCGTTCGGCCCGGCTTCAAGCCCCAGATTCGAGCCGTCCCTATCATAAGCCGCCGGATCGCCCAGCTCGACGATGCTGCCCGCAAAGCTGACGCGATCCTGCAAGCCGGCCTGCAGAAGCAGCAGCTGTGCGCCCGAATCGTCCAGCATGAAGCGGATGCGCTCCTGCGGATATTCCGGGTCGATCGGCACGTAAGCTCCGCCTGCCTTCATAATCGCGAGCAGGCCGACGATCATCTCCAGCGAGCGCTCCGCCATGATGCCCACGATCCGCTCCGCCTGTACGCCTTGCCCGCGCAGCGTGCGCGCCAGCCGGTTCGCCTGCTCGTTCAGCTCGCGGTAAGTCAAACTGCGTTCTGCGAAGATGACCGCCGCCTGCTCCGGCGTGCGTTCCGCCTGCTCCTCGAACAGCCGATGGATCGTCTTGCCACGGGGATATGCCGCGTAAGTATCGTTAAACTGCTCCATAAGTTGAAGTTTTTCTTGATCCGAAACGATCTCGATGGATGAAAGCTTCGCTTCCATATTTAGCGTTACAGCATCGATCAGCCTAAGGAAATGCATCGCCATCCGCTCAACTGTTTCCCGCTTATAGAGGGCCGTCGCGTATTCGATGCTGCAAATGAGCTTGTCCGCTTCCTCAAACAAGTTGAACGTCAGGTCAAACTTCGCCATCCGATGCTCGCCGGCGTTCGGCGTAAACGTCAAACCCTCGATACTCAGCTCTTTGACCCCGCCGCTCTGCAACACAAACATCGTGTCAAACAGCGGGTTGCGGCTCATATCCCGGTTCAGATCCAGCCGGTCAACCAAGTCCTCGAACGGATATTCCTGATTTTCGTACGCTTTGAGCGCCAGCTCCTTGATTTCCAGCACGTGGTCGCGGAACGTCTTCTCGCCCTCGGGGCAGCTGCGGATCGCCAAGGTGCCGACGAACATGCCGATCATCGGTTCGAGGTCCGCATGCGTCCGTCCCGCGATCGGGGTGCCGACAACGATGTCTTCCTGTCCCGTGTATTTGTGCAGCAGCGCCGTATAAGCTGCCAGCAAAACCATGTACAAGGTCGTGCCGGTCTGCGAAGCGAGCTGCCGCAGCCGTTCCAGTCTTGTCCGATCGACGGCGGCTTCGAACGTATCGCCCCGGAAGGTGCGCACGGCCGGTCTCGAGTAATCGGTCGGCATGTCCAATACCGGAATGTCCCCGCCGAACACATCCAGCCAGTACGCTTCCTGACGGCTCATTCGCGGGCTGTGCAGCTCCTTCTGCTGCCACGCCGCATAATCCTTGTATTGAACTCTCAGCGGGGAGAGCTCTTCTCCGTTGTATAGCTGTACAAATTCTTTCATGAATATGTTCATCGATGCGCCGTCGGAGATGATATGGTGCATATCGAACAGAAGCAGATGCCGCTCCTGTTCCAAACGGATCAGCCCTGCGCGCAGGAGTGGCGGCCTTTGCAGATCGAAGGGGCGCACAAAGTCCCGCATCATGCTGCGGATATGCTCCTCTACCGTCTCTGATCGTTCTACAGTCCAATATTCCACGGCAAAATCGACTTCCTGCTGCACCCGCTGCACCGGTTCCCCGTTCGCCAGCTCAAAGCCGGTCCGCAGCGTCTCGTGGCGTGCGATGAGCTTTCGGAACGCAGCCGCAAGCCGGTCCCGGTCGAGCGGGCCTTCAACCTGCATGGCACCGGGCATGTTGTAGCTGAGCTCCGCGCCTTCGAGCTGGTTCAATATATACAGCCGCTTTTGGGCGGATGACACCGGGTAGCTTGCACGTTCTTCTGTGACCGGAATGGCGGCGTACGCCGTTTGCTTCATACCGGATATGACCTCCGACAGCTGCTCGACGGTCGGTGCCCGGAACACTTCCCGCAGCGGCACATGGATGTCCAGTTGTTTGTGTATTTTGGCTATAAGTGTAGTTGCCCGCAAGGAGTGCCCGCCAAGGTCAAAGAAGTTGTCCTTCACCCCGATGCCCGGAAGCCCGAGCACCTCCTGCCATAGCTGCACGAGCTCCGCTTCAAGCGGTGTCCGTGGCGCGACGTATGCCGTACCTGTCTGCACGCTTCCTTCCGGTGCCGGCAGTGCCTTGCGGTCGATCTTGCCGTTCGGAGTCAGCGGCATCCGCTCCAGCTGTACGAAGTACGACGGAATCATGTACGCAGGCAGCTCCTGCGCCAGCGCGCTTCGCAGCTCGCCCACGGCGAGCGGCTTATCCGCTACAAAATACGCACACAGCTGCTTTTGGCCTTCGTCACTTTCCCGTACGGTCACTACCGCTTCTTGAACGGAAGCCGTTCTCAGAAGCTGCGCTTCGACTTCGCCGAGCTCGATCCGGAAGCCGCGGATTTTCACCTGATCGTCGATTCTGCCCAAATATTCGATGCTGCCGTCCGGCAGCCATCTGGCCAGATCGCCCGTCCGGTACATCCGCTCGCCCGGCGCAAACGGGCTCGCCGTGAACTTCTCCGCGGTCAGCTCCGGCATATTCAAGTACCCTCTTGCAAGACCTGCGCCGGCAAGGCACAGCTCGCCCGGTACGCCGACCGGCTGCAGCTGATTGTTACCGCCCACGATATAGACACGATTGTTCGCAATCGGTTTACCGATGGAAAGCGGCTGATCCGCATGATCGATCCGCAGCGAAGTGGAGACGACGCTGTTTTCGGTCGGGCCGTATTCGTTGCAAATCTCAACAGCCGGATGCATCGTTTTCAGCTTCTGAACGAGCGCCGAGGATAACTTTTCCCCGCCGACGACGACATTTTTCAGCGATTGCACATCATGAGTGTCCATATGCTCGAGCAGCGTCATCAGGAAGCTCGGAGAGCTTTGCAGATGCGTGATGCCGCTATCGGCCAACGCCTTGCGGATCGCGGGCGCATCCTTGCTCTCCTCATCGTTCAGGAGATGGACCGCCGCCCCCGATACGAGCGGACCGAACAGATGCGTAAGGAACGGATCGAACACGAACGGTGTCAGCATCAGCGCGCGATCGTCGTGTGAGTAGCGGTATGCATCGGCCTTCCACGTTATCGTGTTGGCGATGCTGCGATGCTCGATCATCACGCCTTTCGGCCTGCCAGTCGTTCCCGATGTGTAGATGACATAGGCCAAGTCGTTCGGCCCGGCTTCAAGCTCCAAATTCGAGCCGTCGCTATCATAAGCCGCCGGATCGTCCAGCTCGATGATACTCCCCGCGAAGCTGACGCGTTCCCGCAAGCCGCCCTGCAGGAGCAGCAGCTCTGCGCCCGAATCGTCCAGCATATAGCGGATGCGCTCCTGCGGATATTCCGGATCGATCGGCACGTAAGCTCCGCCTGCTTTCATAATCGCGAGCAGGCCGACGATCATCTCCAGCGAGCGCTCCGCCATGATGCCCGCAATGCGCTCGGCACGTACGCCTTCCGCGCGCAGCGTGCGCGCCAGCCGGTTCGCCCGCTCGTTCAGCTCGCGGTAGGTCAGCCCGCGCCCAGCGAAGACGACCGCCGTCTGCTCCGGCGTGCGCTCCGCCTGTTCCTCGAACAGCTGATAAATCGTCTTGTCACGGGAAAATTCCGCGTAAGTATCGTTAAACTGCTCCAAAATCTGCAGCCGCTCATCAGCGGTCACCATATTTAAGGACGAAAGTGTGCTTTGCGGATCGTTGACGATCGCATCGATCAACCGCAGCAAGTGGCTCGCCATCCGCCTGACGGTTTCCGGCTTGAACAATGAAGCTGCATATTCGAGCTGGCACACAATTTGTTCCGCTTGCTCCTCAGCGCTGAGAGTCAGATCGTACTTCGACACGTGAAATTCCCCGGTGCTTCTTCGCCCCAGCTTCAAGCCTTCAATCGCCAGCTCCCCTTGCTCCGCATTCTGCAGCACGAACATCGTGTCGAACAGCGGATTACGGCTTAAATCCCGCTTCAGATCGAGCTTCTCGACCAGTTCTTCGAACGGATAGTCTTGATTCTCGAACGCCTGTAAAGCACGCTGCTGAACCTCCTGCAAATAATCCAGGAACGACTTCTCCGCAGCCGGATAGCTGCGAATCGCCAGCGTATTCACGAACATGCCGATGATGCCGCTCAGGTCGGCATGCGGTCTGCCCGCGATCGGACTGCCGACGATAATATCTTCCTGACCCGTATATTTGTGCAGCAGCGTTGTGTACACAGAAAGCAAAACCATATACAAGGTCGAACCGGTTTGCGCAGCGAGCCGCCGCAGCGCCGCAGACCTCGCTTCGTCGATGACAAATTCCAAGCGGTTCCCCCGGTAGCTCCATACCGCCGGTCTCGCGTAATCGGTCGGCATATCCAGAGCCGGAATGTCTCCGCGATACTGCCCAAGCCAGTAAGCCTCCTGCCGCATCAAGCGCTCGCTGTGCGCTTCCGTCTGCTGCCAAGCCGCATAATCCTTGTACTGGATCCGAAGCGGTGCTAGTGATTCTCCCTTGTACAGCCGGACGAATTCCTCGATAAGAATGCCTATGGAGGCGCCGTCAGACACGATATGATGCATGTCGAACAGCAGCAGATGGCGTTCCCGCTCAAGCCGAATCAGCCCTACCCGGAGGAGAGGCGGCATCCGCAAGTCGAACTCGCGTACGAATCCGCGAACGGCGGCGTCGACTTCTTCTTCCGCTGCCTGCATCACTTCTACAGCAAAATCCACATCCCGGTGAATCCGCTGCACCGGCTCCCCGTTCTCGAGCGCAAAGCTGGTGCGCAGCGATTCGTGTCGCTCGATCAGCCGGCGGAACGCCCCTTCCAGACGACCCGGGTCAAGCGGACCTTCGATCGTCATGACGCCCGGCATGTTATAGCTGAGCTCCGCTCCGTCGAAGCCTTCGAGCTGATTCAAAATAAATAACCGCTTCTGTGCAGAGGAGACCGGGTAGTAGCTTCTATCTTCTGTGACCGGAATGGCTGCGTAAGCGGAAGCCTCCATTCCCGAGATTTCGCCCGCGAGCTGTTCAATCGTCGGCAATTGAAAAATCGTCTTCAGCGGCACGTTCCGGTTCAGTTCTTTATGAATTTGAGCCACAAGGGCTGTAGCCCGCAGCGAATGGCCGCCCAGGTCAAAGAAATTGTCCTTCACGCCGATCGTCTGCACGCCGAGCACTTCCTGCCAGATGCGGACCAGCAGCGTTTCCACAGGCGTACGGGGCGCCACGTAGTCCGCGCCTGTTTGAACGCCGCCTTGAGGTGCGGGCAGTGCCTTGCGGTCCACCTTGCCGTTCGAAGTAAGCGGCATGCGCTCCAGCTGCACGAAGTAGGACGGGATCATGTAGGCTGGCATCTCCTGTGACAGCGCACTGCGCAGCTCATTTACGGTAAGCGGCTTGTCCGCCACGAAATAGGCGACGAGCTGCTTGTGCCCGGCCTCGTCGTCGCGGGCGACGACGACCGCTTCTTGGACGGACGCCGCCTTCGCCAGCTGCGCCTCGACCTCGCCCAGCTCGATCCGGTAGCCGCGGATTTTCACCTGGTGGTCGATCCGGCCCAAATATTCCATGCTGCCGTCCGGCAGCCATCTTGCAAGGTCCCCTGCCCTGTACAGCCGCTCGCCGGGTACGAACGGATGATCCACAAACTTCTCTGCGGTCAAATCGGGACGGTTCAAATAGCCTCTCGCCAGTCCGTCGCCCGCTACATACAACTCGCCCGCCACGCCGACAGGCACAGGTCGCCGATGTTCGTCCAAAATGTACGTTCGCAGTGTCGGGATCGGTTTTCCGATATTGCTCTTGGCCTGCTCGATCTCAACTGACGTAATTTCTTTGTACGTGACATGAACCGTCGTTTCCGTGATCCCGTACATATTGATCAATTGGACATCCGGATAAGCCGCCTTCCAGTCCTTCAACAAATACGGGCTTAACGCCTCGCCGCCGAAAATGACCTTCCGCAAGCTCAACCGGCCAGCTTCACCTTTGGACAACGCTTCCTGCAGCAGCTGGTAGAAATATGTTGGCGTCTGATTCAATATCGTCACCCGGCGCTCATGCAGCAGCTGCAGGAACTGCTTCGGACTTTTCGCCGTTAGCGACGGGACGATGACGAGCTTGCCTCCGTACAGCAGCGCGCCGTACATTTCCCATACCGAGAAATCGAAGCAGAACGAATGAAACAGTGTCCACGTATCGGAAGCATCGAAATCGAACAAGCTTTTGCTATTGAACAGCAGCCGGACGACGTTTTTATGCTCGATCAGCGTGCCTTTCGGCTTACCGGTCGTTCCCGACGTATAGATTACATAAGCCAGATGGTGCGGTCCGCTCGCCGGGACGAGATTCAAAGCAGCTTCCCCGCTGTACGAAGCCTCGTTGTCCAGCTCGATCACTGTACCGGCAAACGTTACGCTGTCCCGCAAATGTCCTTGCACCAGCAGCAGCTGCGCCCCCGAATCGTCCAGCATGAAACGGATGCGTTCCTGCGGATATTCCGGGTCGACCGGCACATAAGCGCCGCCCGCTTTCAAGATCGCGAGAATGCCGACGACCATCTCGATCGAACGCTCCGCCATAATCCCGACAAGCTGATCGGACTGCACGCCCTCCGCACGCAACGTGCTCGCCAGCCGGTTCGCCCGCTCGTTCAGCTCCCGGTAAGTCAACACGCGACCTTCATACTCGACGGCCGCATGATCCGGCGTGCGCTCCGCCTGCTCCTCGAACAGCTGATGGATCGTCTTTTCCCGTGGATAATCCGCATCCGTATCGTTAAATTGCTCCAAAATCTCCCGCATTTCTTGAGGTGTCACGATATCCGCAGACGATAGCGTCATCTGCGGGCTTTCCGCCATCGCATCGATCAATCGGAGCAAATGATTCGCCATCCGTTTCATCGTTTCCGGCGTATACAGCGATGTCGCATATTCGAAATGGCAGGCGATCCGTTCCGCTTCCTCCGAAGCATGAAAGGTTAGGTCGAACTTCGCAATGTGATGCTTGACAGGATACGGCTTAAACCGCAGCCCGTCGATGGCCAGCTCCCCCTGCTCCGCATTTTGCAGCACGAACACTGTGTCAAACAGCGGATGGCGGCTTACATCCCGTTTCAGATCGAGCTTCTCGACCAGCTCCTCAAATGGATAATCCTGGTTCTCATATGCCTTCAATGCGCTGTCTTTGATCTCCAGCAGATGATCCTGGAACGTCTTTCCTCCTGCCGGAAAGCTTCGGATCGCCAGCGTATTGACGAACATGCCGATGATGCCGTCGAGGTCGGCATGGGGCCTGCCGGCAATCGGGCTGCCGACGATGATGTCCTCCTGGCCGGAGTACTTATGCAGAAGAGTCGTAAATGCAGCAAGCAGCACCATGTATAAGGTGGAGCCGGTCTGCGCAGCGAGCTGCCGCAGCGAATCCGTTCTCGGACGGTCAATGACAAATTCCAAGCGGTCTCCCCGGTAGCTGCGTACCGCCGGTCTCGGATAATCCGCCGGCATATCCAGTACCGGAATGCTTCCGCGATATTGCTCAAGCCAGTAAGCTTCCTGCGTCTTTACTCTTTCGCTTTGCGCTTCCGCTTGCTGCCATGCCGCATAATCCTTGTACTGAATCCGCAGCGGCGATAGCGTTTCTCCTCCATACAAGCGGACGAATTCCTCGATCAGTATGCCGATGGAGGCGCCGTCGGAAACGATATGATGCATGTCGAACAGCAGCATATGACGTTCCCGTTCCAGCTCGATCAGACCTACCCGCAGAAGCGGCGGCTTCCGCAGATCGAACTCGCGCACGAACCCGCTTATGATGGCGTCGGCGTCTTCTCCCGCAGCTTTCACCAATTCCACGGCAAAATCTACATCCTGATATACCCGCTGCACCGGCTCTCCGTTCTCCAGCTCAAAGCCGGTACGCAGCGACTCATGGCGCTCGATCAGAGATCGGAATGCTTCCTCCAGACGCTTTACGTTCAGAGGGCCTTCGACCGTCATGACACCCGGCATGTTGTAACTGAGCTCCGCACCTTCAAAGCCTTCGAGCTGATTCAGGATAAACAACCGCTTTTGTGCGGAAGAGACCGGATAATAGCTTCGTTCTTCGCTGACCGGAATGGCAGCGTACACCGAAGAGTCCATGCTCAGGATCGTTTCCGCGAGCTGTTCGATCGTAGGCGATTGAAATACCGTCTTTAGCGGAATGCTGCGGTTCATCTCTTTATGAATATGGGCCACAAGAGCCGTTGCCCGCAGCGAATGGCCGCCGAGATCAAAGAAATTGTCCTTCACGCCGACCTTCGGAACGGCGAGCACCTCTTGCCATATACGCGCCAGCTGCACTTCGAGCGGCGTGCGGGGCGCCACGAATTCGGCTTCCGTCACCATACCGCCTTCCGGCGCCGGCAGCGCCCTGCGATCCACTTTACCGTTCGGTGTCAGCGGCAATTGCTCCAGCTGCACGAAGTGCGTTGGAATCATATAAGCCGGCAGCTCTTGCGCCAGCTCGCTGCGAAGATCGCTTACGGCAAGAGGCTTATCCGCAACGAAATACGCGACGAGGTGCTTCTGTCCGGCCTCGTCCTCGCGGGCGATCACGACCGCTTCCCGCACATCGGCCGTCTTCGCCAGCAGCGCTTCGATTTCCCCTAACTCGATCCGGAAGCCGCGGATTTTGACCTGCTGGTCGATCCGGCCGATATATTCGATACTGCCGTCCGGCAGCCATCTGGCAAGATCTCCCGTCCGGTACATCCGCTCGCCCGGTGCGAAAGGGTTCGCTGCAAACTTGTCCGCGGTCAGCTCGGGGCGGTTCAAATATCCCCTTGCCAGCCCGTCGCCCGCTACGCACAGCTCACCCGCCACCCCGACGGGCTGCAGCTGATTGCCGGCACCGACAATATACACAGACGTGTTGCTGATCGGTCTTCCTATCGGCACGTTCACGGCATGCTCTTCAATTTTGTTAATGCCGTAAAATGTTGCGAACACTGTGCTTTCCGTCGGGCCGTACACATGGATGAGCTTATTGGGTCCCAATTCATGTAACGCTCTTCTTGCATGTGAGACGGAAATTCGCTCGCCTCCGAACAGCACCTTTCGAACATGCCGTAAGCAGTCGATATTCAGATCCACAAGAACGTTGAACAGCGCGGTCGTAATAAACATGACCGAAATATGTTCCCGAGCGATTAACGCCGCCAATCCTCCCATGTCGAGTAAAGTTTGCTTGGAGCATAGTACGAGCCGGGCTCCGTTCAGCAGTGCGCCGAAGATGTCGAACGTCGATCCGTCGAAGGCATAGCTCGACAATTGCAGCACTTGATCCTGCCCGGTTATGTCAATATAGTTCGTGACTCGCACGACTCGCACGATATTCCGGTGCGTCGTCAAATTGCCCTTGGGCCTGCCCGTTGTCCCCGACGTATACATCACATAAGCCAAGCTGTCCGGCCCGCCCGCCGGCTCCAGATTGGAGCCGTCTTCATCATAAGCCGCCGCATCGTCCAGCTCCACGATTTTGCCGGAGTAACTTTCGACGGATACGCGGTTCCGCAATCCGCTTTGCAGCACCAGCAAGCTTGTCCCGGAATCGTCCAGCATGTAACGGATGCGCTCCTGCGGATATTCCGGGTCGATCGGCACATAGGCTCCGCCGGCTTTCAATATCGCGAAAACTCCGACGACCATCTCCATGGAACGTTCGGCCATAAGCCCGATTGGCTGATCGGTCTGCACGCCTTGCGCGCGCAGCGTGCGAGCGAGCCGGTTCGCCCGTTCGTTCAGCTCCTCGTACGTCATTCGGCTCCCCTCGAAGACGAGCGCCGTCTGCTCCGGCGTTTGCAACGCCTGTGCTTCAAACAGCTCAGCGATCGTCTTCTCGCGCGGATAATCCGATGCGGTTTCGTTAAACACCGTCAATATTTGCCGTTTTTCTTCTTCACTGATCAGCGACACTTCGGATATCGAATCCGACGGTCGGGAAACGATATGCCCGGCAACCGCGAGCAGACGCTGGATCATGGCGTTTACTTCATATTCCTCGAAAACCTCCGTCCGGTAATCGACAATGAGCTCGATATGCTGTTCGTCCAACATCTCTTTCACATGAATAGCAAAATCATTCACTTCATGACCGCAGAAATGGTTACTCGTCTGGTAGGAGATGTTGTCAACATGCAGCCAGCTCATCGGCTGATATTCGATCGCAATGCCGAACAGACGCTGAATGTCCTGCCCCTTGTGCATGTCCCTCAAATCTTGGATCAATTGATTATACGGGTACTTTTGATGCCGCAGAATCGCGCTTTGTTCCTTGGCCGTGAGCCGCAAGAACGAGATCAAATCCTGCTCCGGCTCCACAGTGAGCCTCGTCGCCACCGTACTGGCGAACATCCCGATCATATCTTTTTCTTTTTTCGTTGTGCGGTTGGCGTAGACGGTTCCGACCGTCAATTCGCGTTCATTCGTTACTTTATACAAATAAATGTACAAGCAGCCCAAGAAGAAGGTAAACACGCCGAGCTTGTTCGCTTCGCAAAACCGCTGTACATTTCGGTAAAGCGCATCGTCCATCGTCACGCTGATGCGCTTGGCAGCCGTGCTTACCGATAACGGATTGTATGGCTTAAGTCCTGTCAATTCGGGCAAATCCCGAAATTTGTCCAGCCAATACGTCCGGTCCTTTTGATAACGGTCCGAGCCCTCATATTCCTGTTCTACATGCAAATAATCGAAATACGAAGGCTTTTCATTCGCTGCGGCCGATATATCTCCATTCAAGCTCACGTAATTGTGAATGATTTGATTGCCGATCAGGTTCATGGAAATGCCGTCGGACACGATATGATGCATTTTCAAAACGCACCAAATTTCCATTGCACTTGCCCGGACAATGACAAATTCGTATAAATCGGAATCGATCGGCTCGAACGGTTTGCCGTTATGAAGCTTAAGCCACGCCTCCGCTTGCGACCGATCGTCATTTCCGCTAAAATCCAAAAATTCAATTTCCTTCTCTGCATACGGTTCGATATATTGCCGGGGTTCTCCGTTTTCGATGGTGAGTTTTACTCGAAATGCATCGTTTTGCCGTATAGTCAACTGAATCGCTTGCTGCAACTTATCCAAATTCAACTGGCCCCGCAGCGTAATCGAACCGGAGAGGACGCACGCTGAGGTGTCCGGGTACAACAGCTCCGTATACCAGATTCTTTGTTGTGCATGGGTTAACGGAAATAATTGACGGGATTTCGTGCTCACTTGGCGCTTCACTCCTCAGTTGAAGTTCAAACATTTTTATTTCGCATCCTTGTTGATACGAATTGTATCGCGATATACCTGATTCATCAGCGGCATTTCTTTAGAAATGCATGCATCAGAGGTAAATTCGAATGTTTAATGTCATTAATCGATATTAATGCCGATTCGGATATGGATTCCCGCTTGATCCCCTTACAAACTCCCCCCCAATATCCCGAAATATAATATTACTGTTGATAACCACACTTTCAATTATTTAATAGCATTGTTTAAATTTCCCATACCAATTTATTACATCCTTCGATGTTTGTCTAGTTAAGATTTAGTTGCGGTATATTAGATGACAGCATCTTGCACGATCTTACTTGCATTGTCGGGATTTGCCGCAATAACGCAAAAAACCTTAATCTCTTATAGGAAGAGATTAAGGGACATTGATGGCTAATGACACACCCCATTAAGCTGCTTACATCGATTGCACTGCCGTATGCGAGGATTATTTGACAATCGAGACGCTGGTCGTCCCGTCGAAGTAGAATGGATCATAGGTGACCAGCGTTTTGCTGACACTATCCCGGGTTTTAAAGTAGCCTTCAGCGGTGACGGTGGCAGTTGATTCAACGTACTGCAGTTTACCGCTTTCATCGGCAATTTGCTCAAAGTAGCTGATTTCACGGCTGAAATGCGGCTCCTTCTGCGGATCCCGTTCGGTCACATTCACCGGCGAGAAATAAAACTTCGTTCCGAAGATGGAGGCCGACCATTTGGAGCCATAGCTGTTGACGAAAGTAAAGGAGGTGCCGGTATAGTACTGCAAATAACCTAAAGCGTTAATTGTCGTTACGTCCAACAGCCGTTCCGTCGCTTGGCTTGGCGCGACTAGCTTCGTGTCCGGGGAGGCGTTGGCAGCTGCGCCTGCAATCGGTCCCGTCAGCGAGGCGGCCAAAATCAAACTCATTGTTAATGCAGTTAAATACTTATTCATCAATCACACACCCTTTCGATACGGTATGTAACGATTGTATGAGCATTTAACACGAACTGGAAGTTCCTTTTTGCCTATGAAAAGTAATGAACGAATCCGTAAAGGACCTGATCCCCGTAGAAGTTGCTGCCTGCGGTCGGGTCACCGCTGTTGTCGGTTAGCCGTTAAGCATCCTCTTCAGAACCGGCGTCAATCCATCCGCCATCCGCATAAAGCCGAGATCCGTCGGATGTACGCCGTCCACGGTGCATTCATCGGCGCTTTCGCCAAGCAGATCGGAGCCGTCAAAGAAGTAAATGTTATTGTCGCCCTGCTCTCTTCTTTGTTCAACGGCGCGCAATTGAACCTGCTTGCGTTCCGCCTTGTGCCGAGCCATTTCCGCATGAAAACGGTCTTTGGCATACGTAATTCGGGATATGACCAGGATCGGTGTGTCCGGATGGCGCTCTCTATAGATGGCTATGAATGCCGGTAGCGTCTGCTGCAGCAGCTCGGTAGACACGCAGTTCGCTTCATAGTCGAGAATCAGACATTCCGGGTCCGGAATTTCCGCAATGATGCGAGCCAGCTCAGGCTCCCCTTTGCCGTTGCCGGCGAATCCGAAGTTAAGAAATTCACGGTTAAATCGGCGGCTTAATATGTTCGGATACGCCAAGCCCGGACGGGAAGCGCATCCGCCTTGCGTGATCGAGGTGCCGTAGAAGATGACCTTCCGATCTGTGTCGTAGGCAGGCGGCGGCGCCGCTTGAGCATCCTTGTCAAGCCCGATGAGCACCTCTTCGACAGCTTGATACAATGGGAAATTCAGCGTAACGGTCCGCATTTGACGGTCCAATTTTTCGAAGAGAACACTTTCATACATCTTAAGCCGATGATCGTAACGGGTCGTGCTCAAATAACGCTGTTCTCCGAAATCGCCGATGTAGCAATCGAACCCGCACTGCCCCGTAGCCGGCATGTGGTACATATCCGCCGCTCCCGCCAGCTTAACCTTGACGGATAAGGAGGCCGAATCGGTACGGAACCTGATCTGCCCGCCAGCCGTGCAATTCGCCAGTGCATCTACCGCCGCCGGTACAGGCCAAGCGGGTGCGGTCGGCAATCTCCGATAGCGACCATCCTGACGCAGCCAGGCAAAGCCCGCCACGTGAAACGGTTCCTCCGTCGGCCGATACCAGGCTGCAGGACTTTCACTTCCTTCTACAATTCGCATATTCGGATCGAGCTGCAGAAAACGTACCGGCTGCTCTTTTTGTGACATGTACCCTCGCCTCCAGCCAATGCTTCTTAGGATGTATACAATCATTCGACTCTCGGCGGGCATTTCCCTTTTCCCGCAAGAAGTAAACAGCGGCAGCTTCGGACGATTAGTCCCAGGCTGCCGCTGTTCAACTTACCTCGCTTTTCTTCTTGAGCTAAGGCTTAACGTGCTAATGCGATAACGATTCGATTCGGATTCCGAGGTGCGCTTCAAGTACCGAAACACTTCAACGATTCCTTTCGATATAAGCGCGATAATCATATATCCGAGAAACAAATAGAAGTAGTTCATCCACTTGTACATGACAAACATATCAAAGCTTGTAATGAGCGGTTTAAGTATGAAGGCAAATAACAAGCTTACTGCGGTAGCGTACAAGTAATAATTTTTTCGGTGATTTTCAACCCACTGATACATCAACATATACACGATAGGTACTAGGGAAACATCCAATGCGGTGTTGACAGGCATGAATGGCATCATCTTGTACGGGTACTCCCATAAACCATGTCTCGCCCCAAATAAGTCGATATAGGTGAACCAAACATGGACGTTGAATCCATAAAATCCGATCTCGAAGGCTTTCCTTCTGTCGATGGCTTTCCATAAGACAAACAGCGGAACAATGAGGAACGCCACATTGATCCAAAATTGCCATGTACTTAGGTTCGTGTATTGACTCCAATACTGCAGCCACAAAGATGCGGAGCTTTCCTGGTGCTCCTTGATCTGATTCAGCATTTGTTCCTGATCTCTTGTCATATGCTCCCATGTTCACCTCAATAAGCAGCTTGGTGCTTAAGGTCCCCTTAGCTGAACATTTCCATACAACAATTGGCAGAAATATGGCGTGAAATCGTAAAAATTAATGATTTCTCAATTGAGATCTATTATTATGAAAGAGTGACAACTCATCTGACAATACACGTTCATATTCTTCAATGTGCTTCAATAACACGTAAGCGGGGTCACTTGAAACAGACTTCCCTTCGCATACAGGCAGATTGTTTAATCTTTCCGTTAGTGTAGGGTGCGTGTCATCGGCAGAAGATATTTTGGATCGAGCAAATTGTAATTCTTGGGCAACTTCTCCGCGGAGACTATCCGAATACTGTCTAAAAACCTGAAAATAATTGATGATCCCCCTCCCTTCTTTATACCTCCCTGTCAGATCACCATATGACACTCGTTCAAATATAATAGGGTTGCTGTGCATTTTTTCCAAAGAGCTCATATAAGTTGCTGTTCCGCAGGTTTGAGCTGCCCATGCATCTGCACGGTATTCACGAGCCCTAGAAATCGCCACCATATGATTATGAAACCACTTCAAATAATAACGAACTATAACTGTTGGTATTAGGGACGGAACCATCATAAACGAGGCTAAATCAGATCTGTCAGTATTAATTCCATAGTCAATACGCTTCAACATCGTCATAGCCCCTTGATAGACAGGCGCGATCTTCTTGCTGAACTTTGTATCCCATCCTGTAAAATGGGCTAATTCATGACTGACAATGGAACGCAGTTCATCAATGTTAACATTGTATAGCATTGGTAAACTTATACTTAGAATTGTACCTCTAATCTTCTCGTTTGGCAGACTAATTGCTGCATCAGCGGCAAAAAAAGCACTTCTGGCATTTAGAATAATATACTTCGGCATCTCCGCGTGCATTTGCTCGCACAAGTCTTTGATTTGCTCGAATAATTCAGGTTCCATAGCTTCATTCATCACGATGCCGACCTCTTCTATAGTTCTAGGGAACAAAGATCTAAAAATTCCGGAAAACACAGAATAATATCCCAGAAGAACCCCAATCCCAACGCCTAAAAATGCTCCGAATAGCAAAACCGCAACTAACGGGGGTGCAATATGTAGAAGGAAATAATAGAACCCGTACCCGATACAGGTCATGATTAACAAAGATGCACAAAGGATCACATACAATCCAGGTACGAACCACAAATATTTGTTGGCCGTCTTAACATGAATTTTTTCATTCTCAATTACGGGCACATTTTGAATCTCTCCATTCATTTTGACAGTTCCCTTTCGCAAAAGTATATCGATCATCTTTCTATCACTTACCTTCAGTATTCGACAGAGTAAATGGAATTCCTTGTAAGGGAATGATCCGATGTATCGAATGCGCGAGACCATGTTTCGCAAAGCCTCTATACATAAATGACAAAAAGCCGCGATTAAGCGGCTTCTCCAGCTTTTGTTTGTTTTCATCCGATTTAGTTTACTGATGTCACAGACAGCCGTTCACACTACTCCTTCTTTGCTCGCGGCGCACTTTCGAACCCGGTCGACTTATGCGTGCCGTCGCAGAACGGTTTGTTGCCTGACGCTCCGCATCGGCATAGTGAGAACGATTCCTTATGCTCGAACGGGTTGCCTTCCGCGTCCACAAGCTCCACCGGTCCCGTCACCCGCAGCGATCCGTTGTCGTTCACCTTAATGGTCACTTTGGTTTCTTCTGCCATGTGGCCTGCCCTCCTATCTCAACAATTAGTACAAGTATATCCAGCGATCTCGGGAAAAAGACTAACTGCCGGCATTCGCTCATGGCAAATCAATGCCAGCTTAATCACATTCCGCCGGGCCTATCGTGTTTCTCAGACGAAATATCGTCTGGATTTGAGATTCGGTATTCCTCTCAATAGAGAGCTCGGGCAAATCATTGATATCGTAAAATCGAACTTCGCTCGTTTCCGCCCCTCCCGTTGCTTCGCCTCCAACGATCTCACATTGAATAAACAGCTTGTATACATGATATGGCGAAGGCGGATGCGGATGACATTTCTTATCGTGGACAGCCAGCAGTCTCACCGCTCTTACATCGAAGCCTGTCTCTTCTCTTGCTTCCTTAACCGCAACCTCGGTCGGAGACAAGCCGATATCGGCCCATCCCCCGGGCAGCGCCCACTTTCCGTCAATTTTTTCTTTGACCATCAGGATTCGATCGTCTTTAAAGATAACCGCTCTTACATCTACCTTTGGTGTAGCATAGCCGGTTTCATTAGCGAATAGCGCCTGAATGGTGTTCATATCGGTTTTCGTGTACTCCGACATAATTTCCATGCTGATATCACGAATTTGCTGGAATCTTTCTAAATCGTACATATCCTTGGAGTAGGTTAAGCCTGCCTGTGCAATAGACTGAAGCTGCTTCGCCCATTCAAGCCATTTAGGATCCATGCCGTCCACCCCGAATCGTGATTGGTTTACCGTTTACATATAGGAATAAATAATAGGAACTAGGGGATGATTGGTTTATGACGCTGCACCGGAGGGTGATTGAATGATCCCGCAAATACTTTGGTCAATTTTTGCGTTACCCTGGTTTTCATTGTTTTTTCTTGGCCGAGAACGGATTCGCCGGTTTATGCCTGTCGCCTTGTTTGCCACTGTCCTTTCTACCATCGTGAATCAAATCGCATGGACATATCAATGGTGGACGTTCAAAGTAACGTTGTTTCCATGGGATAAAGTCATCCCGCTGCCGACAGTTTACGGGGTGTTTCTGGTCGGTACGATCTGGATTTTCGCCTTTACCTTCCGCAAGTTCTGGTTGTATGTACTCGTTAATTTGATCGTGGACGGCATCTATGTTTTTGCGCTTTCCGTTTGGTTGAACCATTTGGGCGTACGGGAAAGCGGCAATTTACCGCCGTTAATCAATCTGTCGTTGATGACCGCTTTCGCTCAAATCCTGTATGTTTATCAAATGTGGCAAGAAGGCATATGGCTTCCGACTAAGACCGGAAACAAGGAGGAGGAAATCGGCAACGCACCGGACTCACCGCGTCCGCTCGGCATTCGAGCGAGAATCAAGGCAAAATGAACGTATCAGCCCTATTCCTCTTAGTCCAGCGCCCCGTAAACAACGGACCGCAGCCGCGGATGAATGAACGGCTCCCTGCTTGGCAGCAGCTGCTGCATGTAGACGATCGTGAGCTCCTCCTTCGGATCAATAAGCAAGTACGATCCCGCCATGCCGGCCCAGCCGAATTCGCCGATCGATCCGTTGATTCCGCCTGCCGCCGGATCGATCAAGGTGCGAACGCCAAGCCCGTAGCCGTAACCGCCCATATGCGACCAATCGTAATCACGAAGCTGCTGGCCGTTCAGGTGGTTCGTCGCCATCAATTGGAGAGTCTTCGGACTGAGAATCCGTGCTCCGTCCAGTTCTCCTCCCCTTACGAGAGCTTGCGCAAACCGGGTGTAATCCCCGATCGTCGATAGCAATCCCGCGCCGCCGCTTTCCAGACGGCAATCAGGCTGATAGCAGGCGTCCAATCTTGCGTTCGGGGTCATCGTACCGTCTTCAGCACGGTCATACATCGTGCATAGGCGATCGCGCTGATCGTCCGGAATCCGGAAGAAGGTGTCCTTCATGCCGAGCGGCTCGAAAATGTGTTTCTGCAGAAACTCGCCGAACGATTGGCCTGAAAGTACTTCAACCAGCGCTGCAAGAACATCATGGCTTAATCCGTATTTCCAGCGTGTACCCGGTTCGAATGCGAGGGGCACGCCTGCAAGAGCTTTCGCGGCCGAACGAGTATCCATCGTTTCGGCGGCATTATGCATAATGGCGCGGGTTTGACGTTCGGTTTCCGTTCCGTCTCCGCCGTATGTAATTCCTGAGGTCATCATGAACAGATCTTTGATCCGGATCGGATTCACTGCAGGAGCGACTGTCTTCACGCCGAATTCATTGTACTTATACACCTGCGGGTTACGGAACTCCGGCAAATATTCCCCTAATGGGTCGTTCAGCAGGTACAGCCCCTTCTCATACAGCATAAGAGCCGCAGCGCACGTAACGACTTTCGTCATCGAATAAATCCGGTAAATCGTATCCGGACCGATCTCCTTCTTTCTTTCCAAATCCGCATAACCAACGGTTTCTTCATAGATCGCTTCTCCCCGGTGAACGACCGTACAGGCGCAGCCGGCCGGGCCTTTCTCCGTCATACTCTTCAACAGCGGAGTCAACCGCTCGGCCAATCGATTGTTTCTGCTCATCGTTACGGCTCCCTTCATATTAAACGCTTTCAACACTTATTATAGCGAAAATGGGATGTTTTTCATATGAAAGTCTTCGAACTGCTTCTTACATCGCCCTTGCATTTGTTCCGATAACAAACGATAATGTTATTGTAACTTTTTCGGTAACAGATACAAAGGCGCTTCGTTCTATCGGGGCTGCCTAAAACTATTTCAAGCAGGTGAATGTATGGTACCTATTTCGATACTCGATCTTGCACCGATTGTGGCCGGCGGCACGGCCTCGGATGCGCTGCGCAATTCGCTGGATCTTGCCCGCCATGCCGAAGACTGGGGCTACAGCCGGTTTTGGCTCGCCGAGCATCATAACATGCCGGGCATCGCCAGCTCCGCCACATCGGTCGTGATCGGCCATATTGCGGCGGGAACGTCCCGCATTCGCGTAGGCTCCGGCGGCATTATGCTGCCGAACCACGCGCCCCTTATGATCGCCGAACAATTCGGCACGCTGGAATCGTTATTTCCCGGGAGGATCGACCTCGGTATCGGACGCGCTCCGGGCTCAGACCGTCTGGCTGCACGCGCCATGCGCCGCGGGCTGGATAGTGACGGCGACAATTTTCCGGAGCTGCTGGATGAGCTGCGCGCGTTTCTATATGGCTCCGGAACGCTTGGCGTTCGAGCTGTGCCCGGCGAAGGCTTGAATATTCCGATGTGGCTGCTCGGTTCCAGCGGCTTCAGCGCACAGCTGGCCGGTGAACTGGGGCTCCCCTTCGCATTCGCCAGTCACTTCGCCCCCGAATATTTGCTGCCGGCTTTGCATTTGTACCGCTCGCATTTCCGCCCTTCTTCCGTGCTGGATCAGCCATATGCAATGGTGGGAATCAGCGTCGTAGCTGCGGATACGCCGGAGGATGCTCAGCGTCTGGCCACCTCGCAGCAGCAGCAGGCGCTCAGCCTGATCCGGGGACGTCCCGGTAAGCTGCAGCCTCCGGTCGACAGTATGGATGGACTTTGGACTGAAGAGGAAAAGGAAATGGTGCGCAGAAGAATGGCCTATACGATTATCGGCGACCGGGCTGCGATCAGCGACAGACTGCAGCAAATCGTCCGCGAAACCGGTGCGGACGAATTAATCGCCACCGGCCAAATCTACGATCATCACGCCAGACTTCGATCCTATCACATTCTTGCCGAAGCCGCTGGGCTTAGGAACTAACAAAACTGAGCGCACACCGCGCTCAGTTTTGTTTTACCCATATTTATTTGTACCGCTCAATCAGGTCGGTCAAGTAATCAATCGCTTCCTTCTCGTCCTTACCCTTTGTTTTGATCGTAATCCGGGTTCCTTTATGAATCGCGAGTGTCATCATCCCCAGCAAGCTTTTCACATCGACACTGACCCGGTTTGCTTCGTCTACGTTATACTCGATGATAATGTCCGAAATAAACCGGCTCGCTGTTCTTGAAATCGCTTGCAGATCAACAGGTTGAAAATCGGCCGCAATGACAACATCGTACACTCTCATATTGCTCACTCCACTATTTATTTGATGGTATATTACCATGAAATCGCTATTTTGTGTGCAGCTTTTTTCGCCCGTTCCGCAAAATGAGAAATACCCGCAGAAAAAGCACTTCGCCAGTGCCTTTCTGCGGGTAAGTGGTGTCATAGACTATTAATCGTGGAAATTAGTGCCGTCCGTTGTCGCGGCAATTATGCCGGCGCGAATGACATAATCGCCGAAATGCTCGCCGCTCTCTCTTTCCTTCGCATATCGCGGAAGCAGTACGCGAAGCTCGCGGAGAATTTCGTCTTCCCCGATATTTTCCCGGTACATCTTGCTCAAGCGGCTGCCGTCAAATGCGGCGCCGAGATACATATTGTATTTGCCCGGAGCTTTACCGATAAAACCGATCTCGCCGAGCGCATGGCGCGCACAGCCGTTCGGGCATCCGGTCATCCGGATCGTAATTTCTTCGTCACGCAGCCCATTCTCGTCGAGAATCTCATCGATCTTGTCGATGAGCACAGGCAAATACCGCTCCGCTTCAGCCATCGCCAGACCGCAGGTTGGCAGCGCCACGCAGGACATCGAGCTGCGGCGGAGACCGGAATGACGCTTGCCGTCGTGCAGCCCGTACCGCTCGAGAAGCTCGGAAATTTCCGCTTTCTTTTGCGGTGTAACGTTTGCGATAATGAGGTTCTGATTGGCGGTCAAGCGGAAGTCGCCGGTATGCACCTTCGCAATTTCGCGCAGGCCCGTCATCATAGGATAGCCTTCGTAATCCGTAACGCGGCCGCCCTGGACGAACATCGTAAAGTGCCACTTGTCCCCTACGCCCTGCACCCAGCCGTACCGGTCGCCGTTATCGTTGAAATGGTACGGCTTCGCTTCGTCTAGCTTCCAGCCAAGGCGGTTTTCCAGCTCCTCTTTGACCGTCTCGAGCCCAAGGCGATCGACCGTGTACTTGAAACGGGCGTTTTTACGATGCGAACGATTACCGTAGTCGCGCTGAATCGTAATGATTTTCTCGGCAACGTCATAAATCTGCTCCGGCTTGCAGAAGCCGATGACCTTCGCCAGCTGCGGATACGTCTCCTTGTCGCCGTGCGACATCCCCATACCGCCGCCGATCGCTACGTTGAAGCCGACAAGCCGGCCGTCCTCGACAATTGCAATAAAGCCCAGGTCCTGGGAATACACATCAACGTCGTTGGAAGGCGGCACGGCGATGCCGATCTTAAATTTCCGCGGCAAATAAAGCGGGCCGTACATCGGCTCGACTTCGTCCTGCTCCGGAGTCGAGGCAACGATCTCTTCATCGAGCCACAGCTCGTGATAAGCCCGGGTCCGCGGCAGCAGATCGTCGCTTAACCGCTTCGACCATTCGTATACTTCCGCATGAATGTCGGACTGATACGGGTTCGGATTGCACATGACGTTCCGGTTTACGTCGCCGCACGCAGCGATCGTGTCCAGCAGCGCTTGATGGATCGATTGAATCGTTTTTTTCATGTTCCATTTCAAGATGCCGTGCATTTGGAACGTTTGGCGTGTCGTGAGCTTCAGCGTGCCGTTTCCATATTTGTTGGCAAGCTCATCCATGACGAGCCATTGTCCAGGCTGAGCAACGCCGCCGGGCATCCGCACGCGCAGCATGAACTGGTAGGCCGGCTCCAGCTTCTGCTTCTGCCGCTCGTTCCGCAGATCGCGGTCGTCCTGGAGGTAGCTGCCATGGAATTTCATCAATCGGTTATCGTCATCCGAGATGCCGGCGCTAAGCGGCTCGAGCATCGATTGGGCCAAGGTGCCGCGCAAGTAATTGCTTTCTCGTTTGATGCGCTCGACATCGCTAGGTGGTCCCTCAGGCGCGGTTAATTTCAAATTTGCCATGCTTGTCGTACTCCTCTCAAAATCAATAAACGTCTCGCTGGTACCGCTTGTTCTGCTGCATCGCCGCGAGATACTGCTCCGCCTGTTCACGGCTCATGCCGCCTTCGGTCTCGATGATCTCCAGCAGTGTCCGGTGTACGTCCTTGGCCATATTTTTCTCGTCGCCGCAGATGTAAACCGCCGCGCCCTTCTGCAGCCATGCGAACAGCTCCTTGCTATGCTGCTGCATGCGATGCTGGACGTATACTTTTTGATCCGTATCGCGGGAGAATGCAACATCCATGCGGGTAAGAACGCCGTCTTTGATCCAGCGCTGCCATTCGGTTTGATACAAGAAGTCGGTGACGAAGTGCTGATCGCCGAAGAACAGCCAGGACTCGCCCGTTGCGCCAATTTCCTCGCGCTCCTGCATGAAAGCGCGGAACGGCGCGATCCCCGTGCCCGGTCCTACCATAATGATCGGCGTGCTCGGATCTTCCGGCATCTTGAAATTCGCATTATTTTGGACGAATACGGAAACCGCATCTCCTGACTGCAGACGCTCCGCACAGTAGATGGAGCAGACGCCGCTACGCTCCCGCCCGTGCGCTTCGTAACGCAATGCCCCGATCGTCAGATGCACTTCTTCGGGATTCGCCGCCTGAGAGCTGGAGATCGAATACAAGCGTGCAGGTATTTTTCTCAGCAAGGAAACGACATCCTGGGCGCTGCCTTGAAGGGGGCCGTAATCGCTGACGAAATCGACCAGATCGCGGCCGTGAATATATGCTTTGAGCTGTTCTTCATTGCCGGCCTGCAGCAGCTCCAGAGCTTCCTTATTCGCCGCAAGCGGCGCCAGCTTCTCGAGCAGCGGCTTCGTTAACGTCGTGATCTCGAAATGTTCGATCAGCGCCTCGCGCAGAGGGCGGACCTCCCCTTGCTTGTTGACGGTTACTTGTGCTTGTGGTTCCCACTTCGTCCGCTCCAGCAGAAGATCCACTAGCGCCGGATCATTGTGCGGGTAGATGCCAAGGCTGTCGCCTGGCTGATAGGTGAGCCCCGAGCCTTCGAGCGACAGCTCGAGGTGGCGCGTTTCTTTATTCGAGCCGCGGCCGTTCAAATTGATATTCGTCAATACTTCGGCCTTGAAAGGATTCGATCTGTCATAGGCGGATTCCGAAGCGATCACAGCGGCCGCGCCCGAAACAGCGGCTGCAGACGTACCGGCTCCGGCCTGCCCTTCCTTCAGCCGGTTCACTACGCCCTGAAGCCATTCCGCTGCCGGTTCGGCATAGTCAACGTCGCAATCTACGCGATCGTACAGACGGGTTGCACCGAGCTCTTCAAGCCGGGCATCGAAATCTTTGCCGGTCTGGCAGAACAGCTCGTAAGAGCTGTCGCCAAGCGACAGCACCGAGTAGTTCAAGCCTTCCAGCTTCGGCGCCCGCTTGCTGTGCAAAAATTCATGGAAGGAGATCGCATTATCCGGCGGCTCGCCTTCTCCATGCGTGCTGACAACGATGAGCAGCTGCTGGACCTTCTTGAGCTGATTCGTCTTGAAGTCGCTCATCGACGAGAGCGTAACTTGAAACCCGTTCGCCTCAAGCGTCTTGGCAAATTTCTTCGCCAGACCTTGCGCATTCCCGGATTGCGATCCGAACAGAACGGTCACTTCTTTGCTTGCTGCAGGTGCGCCGCCTGCCGCCTGCTGCCCTGCACCGATTGCTCCGGATGCCGGGATTGCTGCCGAAGCGGCGAGATACCCGCTGAGCCAAATTTTCTGGGAGTCGTTCAAGCTCGGAAGAAGCCGATTCAGAAGGTCGACCTGATCCTGGCTAAACGGACTATTGTTTACCTGCAATTGCAACGCTATCCACCCCACCATAGTTCAAATTACAATAATTGCCCAACGGGTCGACTTTACACTAAACCCGCAGATGAACTTACTATTGAAAACTATACCATATTCCGCAGCCAAAAAATAATGTCGAAAAATAATGTTTTCTAATTAAACCGATAAAGAAAAGGTATTTTTCGTTCAAACAGCCTATCGAGGCCATCCCCCCCATTATTACAGCTGCAAATAGGAGACGATCAGACTGTTTAATGCCCATCCGATTGACAAACGCCTCGCCTCATACCTTATCCATATGTCCGGTTTCGCCATCGATTTGCAGAAGGACTCCTGATAGCTCGCCTGCATCCTTCACGTTTGCCGGCCGTTTCGTATAGCGCAGCCCGTTCATAATAACGTCCTGTTGCTCGTTTACCATGATAGACTCCGCTTCCTCTTTATTCGATGACACCTGTTCCTTGCAGCTTGACTTTCGCCTGAACGGTAATTGGAATATCCCGATACTGGGACTGCCATTGCTCCCAATCCGCTTGATCCGTCATATGGGTGGACCGGTATTTCAATCCGATGCCGAGCAGATCGATCCCGGCCTTCTGCATCCGGTTGAACAATTTTTGTGCCCGATCGGCAATTTCTTTTTCCGTCAGCCGCTCATAGGATTTCAGTTTTGACAAGCTTATCGAGTGTTTGGCTTCTTCGATAATGCCGTTCATTTTGACAGCAACCTCAACGCGAGGCAGCTCCCGGCCTCCGGCCGATCTAATGACGCGAATATTCGACTGGATATCGTCTACGGAAACGATGAAGGTATGTTCTCCATCATAGACTTTCACGTCCGATTTTCCAATGTTCTGGTAGAACGTATTTAATATTTTCGTTTCTTCCGAATCCAGCTCCATGACGAACTCTTCTTTGGAAAATAGTGCGACTTTATTAATCTGGATCTGATCCTTGCTTCGCTTCTCAATGATCGGAAGAATCGGATCCAACCCTCTCTCTTTGAGCCGCCGGCGCATATCGAACAAATATTCGGATACGATATATGACGTATGCGTCCCGGTCTGGCCGAACGAAAGAAAAATCATGTTCGACGGGAGGCGTTCGGACTGCGGGTTTAGCATCAATATGGACATCGCGTCAGGCCGTCCCATCCCGACCCACGAAATCATCTGGATATCCCGGCGGCGTACGAACCAATCGAGCACTTCACTTAAAGCGTGTTTATCTTTGATGAACTTTTCTCCGAAAACGATCGCTTTCGCATGTCCGAAATCCAGCTCCTTATCCACCTTCGATTTCATAATCCGCACGGCTTCCGTTATCGTCTCCGCTTCCTCCGTGACGATAATGAACAGGTTCGAGCCGAACTTTTCCTCGGAAGAAGGAATCGCCAGCTTGAGCTCTACCTTATATTTTGCCGGAGGCTTGTCGGATCGATCGACGCCGATGGAAACGACAAAGAAGCGCTTGTCGATATCCTTGAATCCGCAGCCCGACAATACTGACATGACAGCCAGTACGCAGGCCAGGATCAAGCATTTCAGTTGATTTCCCTTCACGACATCTTCCTCCTTCGCCATGCGGCAAAGACGGTTATAGCTACCAGAACGATTTCCGCAGGAAAACGAACGTTGAGCCATAATTTTCCGAGTGTAAGCAAGTTTGCGTCAGTAATGACGGCGTTAGCGGATAACAGGAGCAGGGCAAACAAGAGGACAACGCCAATGGCGAACCATTGCTGCGTCTTGCTTGATTTGTGTTCCACCTCAAACATGAGCTTCAACATGACAAACGAAACATGCATGTGGATGATCATGCTCGCGAAAGCGATAACACCGTAAAGGAACAAAAAAATGAACAGCACCCTCTCCATGACACCGAGCTCAATTCGCATCGAATCCGCCGTGGTAATCCAAGCAAATGTATACTCGCTGACACCGTCCGCGCCCAAGAACCCGATCGGAATAAACAAGGTTGTAAAAAGAATCGTTAAACCTACGACACTGTGGACCCACAGCCACTTCACCTTGAAATTCGGAATGTACCGATTGAAGACCGCCATATTGACATACCCGGTGAACACATAGGTCGCAGCGGCAACGGACTCGTAGTTCGGAATTTTACGAATATAGGCAGCCACAGCAAACACGCTGTCCCAGTTCATGTCCTTGTTAATGAACGCTTTGAAGAGGATGAATGACGTTAACGGAACACCCAGAATCAGCAAAATTTCCAGAACATGCAATATTTTTGTAGACGACTGGGTGGCAACGAAACCGACCACGAGAAAATAAATGGAGGTAACGAGAAAGCTCGATATTTCCGGATTGAGAAATTTGCGGGTGAAGTCCGAATAGGCAAGCAAGGTGATCATTCCCGCCGTATACCAAATGACGGCGAATGCGAACATGAGCGCCTTCCGGACCCATTCCGGAATCGTACCGCGAAGAAGTTCCGGGATGCTTGTACCCGGGAACTTTTCTATTGTTTTACAAAAAACATACATAAGCAGCGTCGAAATGCCGGTTGAAACAAATAGCCCCAACACCGAGCCGTTGTAACGGTTTACTACAAGCACCCGGGGTACAAAAGCGAGAACGTTGACGAGCATATTGACCAGTATCAAATAATAAAAGTAGCGGTTCAGGACGCCCTCCCCCCTGCTTCTCCTCGCAGTCGCTGGCTGACCAGCTTAGCGGAATCAAGCCCCCACGTAATTTGCAAATATGGGGTTCCGAAGCTGTCGATCATGGCAATGTAAACGACCAAAAACACGAGCCCTACGAGAAGACCCATGAAGCCGAACATTGAGCTGAGCAGCAAAATAAAATATTTGGCGACTCTCATGCCAAATCCCATTGGTATAATAGGGACCACAAAGTTCGAAATCGCGACCGCGGCAACGATAATAATCATGATGTTGCTGACAAGACCCGCCTGCGTAGCCGCTTGTCCTAAGATTAACCCGCCGACGGTCGTCGCCGTCGATCCGACCGTCTTCGGCAGCCGTACGCTCGCTTCCGTAAGCAGCTCCATCATAATCAGCATGAACAGCACTTCAACATAGGACGGATACGGAACCGGCGCGCGGCTGCCGGCGATAGACAAGGCGAGTTGTACCCGCAATATTTCCGGATTGAACGAAGTGACGACGACGTAGAAGGAAGCCAAAGTCAAACTGAACAAGAGCCCGATATACCTCAGCAGCACCAAAAATCGGCTGATCGCATAGTTCTCGTACACATCGTCCATCGACGACATGAAGTCGAACAACACGGTAGGTACGATGACGGCAAACGGCGTACCTTGCAGCAGCACGGCGATTTTCCCTACGGCCAGATTGTAAACAATGCGGTCCGGCCGTTCTGTTACCATCCCTTTGGGGAAAGCGGACCTTTTGCTGCCGTTGATCGCCAGCATGAGCTGGCTAGCGGACTGCACCAAATTTAAATCCACCGATGCCAGTGCCTCGCGGACTCGCTGCAGTGCCTCCCGATTGACGAAGTCATCGTCATACATGATGACCATTCGGGTGCAGGACAGCTTGCCGACAGTCATCTCTTGCACGGACAAACTCGGCCGAGGATAACGCAGCCGGATCAATCCGATATTAATGGACACATCCTCGCTTAAAGCCAGCTTGGGTCCAAGGAAGGTCGATTCCACATTCGTCTCCGACACTTGGGCATTCTGAATATCCTTCATGTCCAGCAAGTACGTGTGGGATTCAATGGCGATCAGGACGCAGCCTTTCAGCACTTGATTCAGCGTTTCTTCGTTACTGAACGGAAGCTGCACGCCGGGCAAGGAAAGCAGGTGCCTTGCGTAGCTGGGGAAATCCGGGAATTTGCCGAGAGGATCTATGATCAGCTTCTGCAGCTTAGTCTCGTCGCATACCGTTCGAATGTATAGAATTCGTCCTTCCATCTGTTCGTTGCGAATGGAACTGATGACGATGTCGCTTGCTTCGCTAAGCTTACTGCAGATCCAGTCGATGGTTGAATTCGTCTGTTGCATGCTGTCATCATTCCTTTGATTTGGATGCCTTTCCATAGGTTGTGCCGCAAAACATGGGAATATGTACACCCAGTAATAATTACATAATTATTATTATGTAAAATAAAGAAGGCTCCCTCGCGAGAGCCTTCGCCGCTTTCCTTATTTCGTACCCGGGGCGGGCATATCGACGCCTTGCACGCGATGATTATGCCCGTCGTCTGTTGTCGTATAGAAATCATAGTAATGGACATGCATGCCGTTGCCTACTGGAATCGCCGGACCCGAATACGCTTTATAATAGTGTTTGTGACCGTCCTCGTACATCACATATCCTTCGGTGTAGTGGATATGGCCCCCATCCTGCGTCATGATCGGCGGTGACGTGACGTCTAGGCATTGATGGACATGACCGTTAGAAACCGACGTGTAATCTACGGAACCGTGATTGTGCTCGGGAACGAAGCCCGACACGAAGCTGTCTTTGGAAATCAAGTTGACACCTGCCTATTTTCAATATATAGGCATCTTATTCAGCTAGTGCACATGATGTGAACGATGGAACATAGAGCGGATTCGCCTTACAATCCTATATGCTTTGCGAACTACGTTCAGCAGCACGTCCGGAATCGGGATTTGTTTGTCGTACAAGTACGGCAAGTAAATTTTATAATAGGCTTTCTTGAGATCATGCCACATCCGGCACGGCTCATGCTTCAGAAAATCGGAAACGTCAACGACGAGGCCGCGCCCCTTGGCGTTAAGCATCACATTTTTTCCATGAACGTCATGCGGGCGGAGCCCCCGATTTCTTGCGTAATCCAGCGCCTCATCAATATCGAAAATGACCTGCTCGGGAATAGGGATGCCTCTTCTAAAGCAGTCGTAAAGCGTTACGCCGTACAGCCGTCTCAGTACCAAATAACGATGGTCCTTGTCCGAATGAAAGCATTCGGCATAGGCGGGATGTTGTCCGAGACGGCGGTATACCTCGACCTCCTCTTCCCAGCCGTGCCGCCCTGGAGCGTAAATCTTCACTACACGGTCGGCAAAATCGGGATGCGAGACGACGACGGCATAATTTCCGGCTCCCATCAGCTTCCAAGGCTCGGGAATATGGCGGACGACGATCGGGTCGTGCGGATGGGTGCTCTCCACGACAAGCTGCGGCAGCAATTGGGTATGGATATATTCAATGAATAGACGTACGTCCACCATGTTTGTCGGGGGACTGTCAGGGATCGATGGCTTGATCCGGGATAATTTCATCAGGCGCATCCTCTTTCATAATCTTGGTTTCACTTCAACATGAAGACGATAATGAATAATATGATGAAGTGAACGGGGTAAAACGATCTCCAGAGCCAGCGGGGAACCGCTATCCGATTGAGCGCTTTCGGTATGGACGGCGTGCAGGCCAATACGAATGTCGGAATAACGCTCGCCAATTGAATCGTCCAGCTCTCGCCTTTGTAGAACAGGTAAGCAAAATTTAGCAGCATATGCAAACCGACCATTCGATGAGAAGTCGTATACCGGTATATGAAAATGAGCAGCAGACCGTAAGAGCCGTAGTCGAAATCGAGCACATCCAGCAGCAAACCGACCGCAGCGGCCAATAGAACTTGAGCCTGCGCCTGTTTTATGCGGTCCATCAAGATCATCGTACTCAAACCGGCCAGCAATGTGCCGATAACGTTGATTCCCCACGTGTTAAAAGTCAGCATATACGGTATTTGCGAAGCTGCGCCGATCGCGAGGAGGCGCAGCATATAATTCCGGATATTTCGGGTTCGTTGATAGCCTAGTACGACAAAGTAGCAGTAGATCGGAAACGCCATACGCCCTGCATATTGCCAGATCAGCTCAGAAGGAAAAAACAATTTGCCGATATGATCCAAAGCCATCGTCGCCATCGCGATAAGCTGCATGACGATCCTCCTTCTTGCTTTTCTTTCATGATAGCACAAAAATGAAAAGCCGCGTACGAAACGCGGCTTTCGTCAGTAGGCAATATTTTTTCCGTAAAAGATTTCGTCCATTTCCCACTTCAAATTTTTCGTGATGTCCGCCTGCTCTTCCGGGCTCAGCTTGTCCTTCGTATAGCCGAACAAGTAATTGTTGAGGTCGAATTGCTTCAGCTTGCATTTGGTGTGGAAAATATTTTCTTGATACACATTCACATCAATCATATCATATAAGCTTTGGACTTCGTCGGGGATGTAGTTTTGAATGGAGCTGATCTCATGATCGATGAACAGCTTATGACCGCTGATGTCTCTCGTAAAACCGCGTACGCGGTAATCGATGGTCATCACGTCGGTTTCGAAGGAATGGATTAAGTAGTTCAATGCCTTAAGCGGCGAAATTTCCCCGCAGGTTGATACGTCAATGTCGGCGCGAAACGTGGAAATCCCTTCGTCCGGGTGATACTCGGGATATGTATGTACGGTGATATGACTCTTGTCCAGCTGTATGACGACGGAATCCGGCAATGGTCCCGGGGACTCTTCGTAGGACTCCGTCGGCACTTCGACTACAGGGCCCTCAGACACAAGCATCGTCACGCTCGCTCCTTGCGGAACGTAATCTTGCTTGGCGATGTTGAGCACATGCGCTCCGATAATTTCGGCAACCTGGCGCAAAATATGGGTCAGCCTGTCCGCATTATATTGCTCATCAATATACTCGATATACGCTTCCCGTTCTTCCTTCGTCTTCGTATAGCAAATATCGTACATATTGAAGCTTAGCGTTTTCGTTAAGTTGTTGAAGCCATGCAGCGTCACATGCTGTTCCGGTGTAAGCGGCAAGATTCGCCATCCTCCCTTTTTGGTTCAGTATGCGACGCCCGGTTTGAAACTATACGATGGTTACTTGAACTTTCTCCAGTCCGTATTGCTGTTGTTCAGCAAATGCTCAAAGTCGTTCTCCAGCCGCTTTTGCTCCGCTTTACGGGCCGCCTCTGCTGCAGCGCGCTGCTCCTCTCTGCGCTTTGCTTCCTCCGCTTTCATGGCGTCAGCGCTGGCCTTGAGCTTACTCAAGGTATCGGGCTTCAGCATATCTTTGATCGTTGCAGGCTTCTCTTCGTTGTTGTTTTTCGCCATACTGCCACCTCAATTCAAATTTCAGCGAGCTATTCTCGAATCGTTACAGGGGTTCCGACCGGGATATGCCGATACAGCCATTCGACGTCCCGATTGCGCATCCGGATGCAGCCCGAGGATACGCTGCCCCCGATGGAATAAGGATTGTTCGTGCCGTGAATGCCGTACGTATATCCGCCTGTATTCGGCACGCTCAGTCCCAGCCAGCGCGTACCGAGAGGATTTCTTTTATCGCCGCCGGGTATGTTTTTACGAAGGTACCACGGATTTTTGATTTTATTACTGATGGAAAATTGCCCTTCCGGAGTCAGGTTTCTCCGCCCGGTAGCGACCTGAAACACGTATACGGGGTCCTCGTTTACGTAGACAGTCAACGTATGGCTGGACTTGTCGATGATCATGCTGACCGTATCTTCAAGCGGCGCTGCGTTCGTTTGAGCACTATACGTTCCGTATGGAACGATCAATAGCACGAGAAACAGCATAACTTTGCTTCTGAACAACTCGAAAAGCTCCCTTCCGAGACCAGCTCAGGACACCGGTATTGGCGTCAGGATCTGTCGATTTGTTCGTATGTTATGCTTTATTCGGCCAAAATATCAACGGCATTCGCCAACTCATTCACTCGCGGATAATTGCGAGTTGTTCGGTCCGAACCGTTTCAAATTGCGCAGCCGGGCGAGCTCGATCTCCTCTTCCCGATTGCGTGGGGGCGCTTGGGTTACCAAGGAATTCATTAAGGTTTTGGCCGCAGCGGCGACTTCTTCTACTGCCTGATTGAATGCTTGCTCATTGGCTTTCGAGGGCTTTTGAAAGCCTGATATTTTCCGAATGAATTGCAAGGAGGCAGCATAAATTTCATCATCCGTTACCGGCGGCTCGAAATTGAATAATGGCTTAATATTGCGGCACATATATAACCTCCTCCCAATGATTATGAAAAGCCAAGTCCGGTCCCGCCTTCGCGACAACCGAACTTGGCTTATGAAACGCACTTCTTGTTGAATCTTAATAAGCGAGCGCGAACAGGCCCTCAATATGTGATAAATAACGTGCGTTGCTTGCTTTCTTCATCAGCGAAGCAGGCGTGCCCTTCAGTTCGATACCGCTGCCGCCGATCGAACCGATGCCGTCTTTACGGCCCAAGCTTGCCAGCGTGCCGGAGAATACAGGGTTAAACGCGTCCATGGACGTTCCCTTGAAGGAAGCCGCAATATTCGCACCGGCCAGTTCGCCCATCTGCCAAGCCAGCTGTGCCGTTGGCGGATACGGACGTCCTTCCGGTCCGAATACGACTGCGCAGTCGCCGGCAAGGAAGATTTCCGGATGCGATACCGACTGTAAATACTCATTCACCGTAGCACGGCCGCGGTTGACTTCAACTCCGCAATTCGCAACGAGCGAGCTGCCTTGTACGCCCCCGGTCCAAACGAGCGTATTCGTTTCAATTGTTCTGCCATCCTTCAGCGTAACGTTCGACCCGTTCACTTCCGTGATGGCGAGACCTGTCAAGAACTGTACGCCCCGGCTTTCCAGGCTCTTCGTAGCCCGATCGATCAGATCGGCCGAGAAGATCGGCAGGATGCTCGGCATCGCTTCAACGAGATATAACGAAATATCGGAGAAGTTCACGCCGTATTTACGGCAAATGCCCGGCAGTTCGTCGGCCAGCTCGCCGACAAGCTCAACGCCGGTCAAACCGCCGCCGCCGATGACGAATGTCGCATCGGCTTTGTTCTTCGTTCTTGCATAAGCTTGGATGCGCTCTACCACGTGTGCGTATACTTTATTAGCGTCGGCTACGGACTTGAGCGTCAAGCTGTTTTCCTGCAATCCCGGAATGCCGAAATAATTCGTTTCGCTGCCGAGCGCAAGCACCAGCGCATCGTAGGTATACGCCGATCCGTCCTCAAGAGATACTTTACGTCCGCTCACATCAATCTTCTGGATATTGCCGACCTTAAGATTAATCTGCTTGCCTTTCAGCAGCTTCTCCAGCGGCAGGGCGACAGCTTTCTCGTCCACATTGCCGGCTGCCAGACGGTGCAGCTCAGTAATGATTTGATGCTGCGGCACGCGGTTGATAAGGGTGATGCTCGCTTCTGCCGGTGACAAGTTTGCGCGTGCGGAGATGGCGCTAAGGAGACCGCCGTAGCCTCCGCCCAGAATCAAAATATGCTTACTCACCGTGGACTCCCCCTTTACGCTCGCCAAGAATGTCCAAATATGCCTGTGCAAAACGAAGCATATGCTGCAGTTCCGGATTCTTGAGCAGCTTCAGCATGCCGAACAACCCGATCTGTGCATCGCTTTGCTCAGCGCGGTCGCTGGCTTCGATCGCTGCGGAAGCATACGATTTTACTTTCTCTTCGACCGGCTTGACTACTTCTTGAATGCCGCCGATCATATCTTGAATCAGAATACGGTCATTTGCAACCTTCTGAATAAAGTCATACGTCTTCGTCAGGGTCGTCATCATTTCCGTCAGCTTAGGAAGCTGCTCCACCAGCGTACTGAGCGATTGTTGGACTTCGGGCTTCAACAGCTGATCAAGGACGTCGGTCTTGATGACGTCTTGTACGGCAACTGTCACGTTTTCCTGCTCCGATGGTTGCACGGTAGTTGTTTGTGACATTTTTTCGTTAGTCCTCCTTAGTGAAACTTTTCACATTATTGATCGTAATCTTTAAGGCTCACTGTTACATTATATACCCAATCAAAATTCTTGCAATAGTTAACATGACTTTGTTAGGTTAAGATTTTTATTACACGCCCGAAAAGTGAAAGTTATGTGAAATGTTATTAGCTTTATCATTGTCATTATTGGAGATCACTAAACACGGATAACGCTATTTAACATAATATTGTTTATGTACTTGGAGTGGCGCTTACCGTTCTGAAAATAGAAAAAGACATGCTGCGTTCAGACAGCATGTCTTGGTCGTGAAGCGGAAGACGGGAATCGAACCCGCGACCCTCGCCTTGGCAAGGCGATGCTCTACCGCTGAGCCACTTCCGCAATTTGTGGTGCCGCCGAGAGGAATTGAACCCCCAACCTACTGATTACAAGTCAGTTGCTCTGCCAATTGAGCTACAGCGGCGTATTGCGGGGGCAGGATTTGAACCTGCGGCCTTCGGGTTATGAGCCCGACGAGCTACCGGGCTGCTCCACCCCGCGTCATTGTTCAAAGTGCGGTGATGCACCTTGAAAACTAGATACGAAACAGTTTGCGTAGAATTTGCTGGCTGGTCTTGCCGGGGTCCCCGCAAAGTATTCGGAATTCGCTTCGTCAGCTTCTTCTTCACTT
>NZ_JBHLWN010000037.1:0-17992 GCF_042432825.1 Paenibacillus chartarius
GCCTCGCCGGTGGCGACAAGAACCGTCAGGCTTGGCAGCGGCACCGGGGAGGATTCCAGATGATCGAGCAGTACGGCAAGATACGATGGTACGACCTCTAGCACGGTAACACCGTCGGCAATGACGCTTTGCAGCAGATCGTCCGGCCGCAGGATCAGCTCGTTCGGATAGATGACGGTCTGGCCGCCGAGCGTAAGCGACGTGAAGAGCTGCCATACCGAAATATCGAAGCAGTGCGACGCGTTCTGGGCGATAATGCTGTGTTCGTTCACCTGCAAATCCTCGACCTTGGCGGTCAAGTGGTTCATCATTCCGCGGTGCTCGACCATCGCTCCCTTCGGACGGCCCGTCGACCCCGACGTGTAAATGACGTACGCCAGACGGTCCGGGTCGTGCGGCAGCCCGACGTTCGAGCCGTCCGCTTCGGCAAGCATATTGCCGAGCCGGTCGAGCTCGAGCGCTGTACAATGAAGCTGCACGCTCAGCTCCTCGCTCATGAACACCGACTCCGTGAGCAGCACCGCCGCCCCGGCGTCGCCGAGCATGCCCGCCGTCCGGTTCGCCGGATAGTCCGGGTCGATCGGGATATACGCGCCGCCTGCCTTCCAGACGGCGAGAATGCACGCCGCCAGAAGCGGAGTGCGGTGCAGCATAATGCCGACCCGGTCCTCCTTCGCCAGCCCTTGCTCCAGCAGCAGCCGGGCGATCCGGTTCGCCCGCTCGTTCAGCTCCCCGTACGTTACACGCTCCTGCCCGAAGACGAGCGCCGTCCGTTCCGGATGGAGCGCCGCCCGCGCTTCGAACAGCTCGTGGATCGACCGCTCCGCCGCCGTGTCGCCCGGCCGTTCGTCATAGAAGCCGGCGAGCTGCTCCCGTTCGGCGCCCGTCAGCAGGCAAATGCTGCCGATTGCTGTCTCCGGATTATCCGTCATCTGCTCCAGCACGCGGATAAAGTGTCCCGCCATCCGTTCGATCGTCGCCTGATCGAACAAGCTCGTACGGTATTCCCACAAAAACTGCAGCCCGCCTTGTCCGTGGGAGGCTTCCAGCGTCACGTCCAGCTTCGCCGCCCGGTGCTCGAACTCGCATGGCTTCAGCGGCCATTCGCCCAGCTTCATGCTCGCCATGTCCATATTTTGATAGACGAACATTACATCGAACAGCGGGTTCCGGCTCATATCGCGTTCAAGCTGCAGCTGCTCCACCAGCTCCTCGAACGGGAAGTCTTGATGGGTGAAGGCGTCAAGCGTGTCCCGCTTCACTTCGGCCAAAAACTCCCGCACCGATTTCGCGCCGGCCGGCGCGCTGCGCAGCGCCAACGTGCCGACAAACATGCCGACCACTTCGTCCAGCTCCGCAGCCGTTCTGCCGGCCACCGGCGAACCGACGATCACGTCGTCCTGGCTCGTATATTTGGCCAGCATGACGTTGAAAGCGGCGAGCAGCACCATGTACACCGTCGTCTCCGTCTCGGCCGCAAGACGGACAATCTTGTCGGTCAGCTCAGGGCCGCCGGCAAGCGTGATGCGGGCACCGGCAAAGTCTTGCGCCGGCGTTCGCGGCCGATCGGTCGGCAGCTCCAGCACAGGCAGTTCCCCGGCGAAGCGGTCGAGCCAGTAGGAACGCTGCTTCTGCAGCTTCTCCTGCTGCTCCTCCGAGCTCAGCCAGACACTGTAATCCTTGTATTGCAGCGAAACTTCCGGCAGCATGTCACCGCGATACAGCGCCTGCAGCTCCCGCAGTAAGATTTGTACGGAAATGCCGTCCGTCACGATGTGATGCACATCGATGAAGAGCAGCGTCTCCAAGCCGTTTTGTACGACGGCTGCCCGAAGCAAAGGCGCCTGCTGCAGCTCGAATGGACGAATCATCGCTGCCGCCAGCCGCTCCGGCGTCATGCCTCCTCCTTCCCCATCAAGACGCATGAGCCGGAAGCTCACCCGCTCATGAACGCGCTGCATCGGCACGCCATCCCGGACGATAAACGATGTGCGCAGCGATTCATGCCGCTGAAGGATCGCCCTGAAGGCGGACTCCAGACGGTCAGAGTCCACTTGCCCTTCGATGCGGTAAACCGACGGCAAGTTGTAAGCGGTTTGTCCGCCTTCGATTTGTTCGAGCACAAATATTCGTTTCTGCCCCGGCGACAAAGGGTATTCCGCTTGCTTCAAAGCCGGCGCGATCCCGCTTTCCGCAAGCCTGTCTCCCCTATCGATGAGCGAAGCAAGCTCGCGGATCGTCGGAGATTCGAACACAGCCTTAAGCGGCATGTCCGCTCCCATATCGCGGTGAATGCGAGCCGCGAGCTGCGACGCTTTGAGCGAATGTCCGCCGAGCCGGAAGAACGGATCGTCAATGCCGATGGCCGCAACGTCCCGGTCCAGCAGTTCGCTCCAAAGCGCCGCCAGCCGCCGTTCCGTTTCGTTCCTCGGGGCAGCGTAAGGGGAGCCGCCGCTCATAGCCAGCTCCGGCTCCGGCAGCGCGGACCGGTTGATTTTCCCGTTCGGCGTGAGCGGCAGCTTGTCGAGCTGCATGATCGCAGCCGGCACCATATAATCCGGCAGCTTGCTCGCCAGGCCTCTGCGCAGCTCTGCAGTCGAAGGCTCCTCGCCTTCCGTCGTGAAATACGCGCACAGATAGCTGATGCCCTGCGAATCTGCGCGGTCAATAACAACCGCTTCGCGAATGCCGGGCAGCTGCAGCAGCTGAGCTTCGATCTCGCCGAGCTCGATCCGGAAGCCGCGTATTTTGACCTGGTGGTCGATGCGCCCCAAATATTCGAGCTGTCCGTCCGGCAGCCAGCGGGCCAAATCGCCCGTCCTGTACATGCGCCTGCCACCCCCCGGCACATGCGGCACGAACTTCTCCGCCGTTAAGTCGGGACGGTGCAAATAACCGTCGGCAAGCCCTTCGCCCGCTATGCACAGCTCACCTGCAACACCCGGCGGTACGAGCTTCAAATGCCTGTCCACGATGTACACCTGTGTGCCCGCAATCGGGCGTCCGATCGGGATTTGCTCCGGAACCGGCGCTCCGGCCGCCCCGGCGTCCCATAGCGTCGCACATACGGTCGACTCCGTCGGACCGTACGCATTCACATAGCGGACATGCGGCTGCCACGCTTTGACCAGCTCGGAGGGCGAGGCGGAGCCGGCGGTAATGAGCAGCCGCAGCGAGCTTGACCGCTCCGGCGCCAGCTGAACGGCATATGTCGGCGGTAAGGTGGCGACCGTAATAGCGTGCTGTTGAATGAAGCTCTCAAGATGTGCCGGATGATGCAAAATGTGTTTCGGCACTACGAACAGCAGCGCTCCGGTCAGCATGCTCATGAACATTTCCCACACCGAGGCGTCGAACGACAAGCTCGCGAACAGCAGGACGCGGTCCTCTTCCGTGACGTGCAGCCGCTCCCGGAATGTAGCCAGCAAGGAGCTCATACCGCGGTGCGGCACCATGACTCCCTTCGGGCGGCCGGTCGTACCGGAAGTGTAGATCACGTATGCCGGGTCGGAATCCCGTACAGCGTATCGTTCATGCTCAACGTAAGCTGGCCCGCTCTCATACAGTCCTTCATCGTCCATACATAAAACGGCTGCTTGGGAGCTTTGCACGACGTCACGCTGCAGCAGCCTCCGTTCGGTAAGCAGCAGCTTGACGCCGCTGTCCTGCAGCATATAGGCGATTCGCTCCTCCGGATAATCCGGATCGATCGGCACATAGGCGCAGCCGGATTTGAGGATGCCGAGAATGGCCGCGATCGTATCGATCGACCGATCCGCCATCAAGCCGATCAGCTCGCCTTGCACTGCGCCGCGTTCGCGCAGAACGGCAGCCAGACGGTCCGCACGGCCGTTCAGCTCCGCGAAGGACAAGACACGCTCGCCGTCGGTCACCGCTTTCGCTTCAGGCGTGCGGAGCACCTGCTGCTCGAACAGCCCGTGAATGGTCACATCGTTCGCCTGCGGTATCTCACTATCGTTAAACTTCGCCAGCTCGGCCGCTTCCGCATCCGTGACGATGCTCAGCGCCGCAACGGGTAGACCGGCATCGGCGTCGACCTGCTCGATCAACCGCTCCAGATGGCCGGCAAGCCGCGCAAGGACGCGCTGTTCATATACGCCTTGGCGGAATCCGATGCGTACCGTCAGCTCCCGTCCGGGGAATACCGAGACGGCGAGCGGATAGTGGCTTCGTTCGAACGCATCCGCCCCCGTCACGCGGAAGCCCGTCTCGGCGGCATTGTTCAGCTCCGCTTCGTCAAGCGGATAGTTCTCGAAGGCAATGACATGATCGAACACATGCTGCTTCAGCTCGCACGACGCTTGAATTTCATAGAGCGGATAAAATTCGTACGACCGGGAGCGGATCGACGCTTCCGCCACATTGTGCAGCAAGCTTGCAAACGTCGAATTCGCTTCGGCGCGAACGCGCATCGGCAGCGTGTTGATGAACAGCCCGACCATCCGTTCGACGCCGTCCAGTTCCGGCGGTCTGCCGGCGGCGACGCTGCCGAATACGGCGTCGTCCGTATCGTTATATTTGTGCAGAAGCACTCCCCATAGCGTCTGGAACACCGCGCTCAACGTCACTTCATGCCGGTTTGCGATCGAATGCAGGCGCGCTGTCGTTTGTTCGTCCAGCACAAACGTCAGCTCACCGTAAGCATCGTGTTCGTTTTGCCGGCCAACCGATGCTTTGGGCAGCGTAGTCTGCGTATCGAAGCCGCTCAAATAGTCGCTCCAATAAGCAGCGGCCGTCTGCCGGTTCTGCGTCTCCAGCCAGCGGATATAGCTGCCGTACGAAGGTGCGGGTGCCAATGCCGCCGCCCACTCCGCAAACCGGTTCCTCCCGAGTGCCGCATATGCCTCGAACCATTCGCGAAGCACGATGCCGAGACACCAGCCGTCGAGAAGCACATGGTGGAAGCTCCATACCAGCTTATGCGAGCGGTCTCCGGTACGGATCAATGCGACCCTCATCGGCGTCTCTCTGTCCATGGCGAAGCCGCGCTTCCGTTCGGCCTGTTCGTAACTCGCAACGGCTGCTGCCGCTTCTTCGGCAGTCCATGCGCTGTAATCCACCAGCTCAAGCTTCGGTACCGTACGGGCTGCCAGTACAGCCTGCAGCGGCGTTTGTTCAGTGTCATGACGGAAAATCGTACGGAATATATCGTGACGCGCGATCAGCAAATCCAGGCCTTGCTCCAGCCAATCGGCGCGAACGCCGCCTTCCAGCGATAGCGTCAGCTGCTGGAAATATGCCTCGGAATCAGGGTTCAGCTGCGCTTCAAGAAGAAGCCCTTCCTGCAGCGGCGATAGCGTGTAGGCGTCGGTCAGCTCCACGGCGGCAGGCAGCGAAGCATACAATTGCTCCAGCGCGACTTGCCCGATACGAACGGAGCTCAGGTCGCTTGGCGTCAGCTCGCTTCGTCCCTTCCCGGCGCAGTGCTCCAGCAGAGCAGCCAGCTGCTGCAGGAACGAATCGGCGAAGCTTTCCACCGCGCCTTCGGCCCACTCGGAAGAATCGTAATCGAGCGCAAACGTCAGCTGATCGTCGCGGATCCAGCCGTTGATGTCGAGCGGATAGCGCCGTTCCATGCGCGGGCTGATTTCCTGGCCGGTCTTGCAGACGGAACGCCCGATGCCGCTGCCTTCCGCGAAAGCCGCATCCAAATCGCCCAAATAGTTAAAACCGATCTCCGGGTTCAGCCGGAACGACAGCCCGTTTAGCGTCGCCCGGTCCGCCAGGAAGCGAAGCGCTCCATAGCCGATTCCCTTGTGCGGTACGGACCGCAGCGTTTCCTTCACCGCTTTGATCCGTTCGCCGGGCGGCAGCTCCAGCCCCGCCGGCAGAATTACCGGATACAGCGCCGTAAACCAGCCGACCGTTCTTGTCACATCCAGCTCATTGGCAGCAATGACCTGCTCCCGGCCGTGTCCCTCCAGCCAAACGCCGATCCGCTCGCCGCCGCTCCAGGCGGCAGCCGCATACGCTAACGCGGACAGCAGCAAATCGTTCGTCTCCGTACGATAAGCGCGATGAGCGGCCGTCGTCAGCGCAGCGGTATGCTCTTTGGAGAGCGTGACGACCAGCTGCGAGGAGCGGCCGATGGCAGACCGCGACGATGTGCGGACACGTGGCAGCGGTGTGAGTGCCGTTCTTTCCTGCTCGAGCCAGTATGGAATTTCCCCAAGCAGCTCTTCGCTTCCGGCCCAGCTGTGAACGGCCGCCGCCCAATCCCGGTACGAATGTGTTTTGGGCGGGAGCTCCAAGCTTTTCCGCTGCACAGCCAAGTCATATAACGATGCAAAATCATCCAGCAAAATTCGCCACGATACGCCGTCTACGACCAAATGGTGAATGACAATCAGCAAATGATCGCCCGCCGCCGTCCGGAACAAGGCAAGCCGTACAAGCGGACCTCTATGCAGATTGAAGCCCGTTTGCAGCGCTTCGGCTTTCCGCTCGATCGCTTGGCCGCATAGCCCCGGTTCCAGCCCGGACAGTTCGACGACCTCCCAACCAAGCTGGGCTTGGCGAACCTCTTGCACATATGCCGACAACGTCTCTTCGCGCTCATGGAACACGCAGCGCAGCGCATCGTGATGCTCCAGCAGCTTCGACCAAGCTGCGAACACAGCCTCCGCCTCAAAGCCTTCCGCACGGTACAGCATAACCGACTGGTTGAAATGATGCGCGTCGGTAAACCGTTGTCCGGCAAACCAGCTTTGGATCGGTCCGAGGGGAACGTCGCCCTGCACCGGCTCCTGAGACGCCGTAAGCCTGAGCTGCTTCAGATGCGGTGCCAAATGGCGGATCGTCGGCGTCAAGAACAGCTGCTTCATCTCCATCTGCAAGCCGAGCTTATGCAAGCGGGACGATACTTGGATCGCTTTGATCGAATCGCCGCCCCGGTGGAAGAAATGATCGTCGATGCCGACAGAAGCGCCAAGCAGCTGCGACCAAATATCCGCAAGCTGCCGCTCCGCCAGGCTGCGTGGCGGCGCATAAGCCGTTTCGCGCAGTCCTGAAGCCTCCGGCTCCGGCAGCGCTTTGCGGTCGAGCTTGCCGTTGGCGGTAATCGGCATCCGCTGCAGCTGCACGAACTGGGCGGGAATCATATAATCCGGTACATGCCGGCCCAAATCGTCGCGCAGCTCGGCTGCCGTCAGCTCGGCATCGGCGACGTAGTAGGCGCATAAATACGTGTGCCCTTGCCCGTCTTTGCGGGCCAGCACCGCCGCCTCGCGAACGCGGCCGAGAGCCAGCAGGCGGTTCTCGATTTCGCTCAGCTCGATGCGGAAGCCGCGGATTTTCACCTGCTGGTCCATCCGGTCCAAATATTCCAGCGTGCCGTCCGGCAGCCATCTTACGAGGTCCCCCGTCCGGTACATCACCGTACCGGGTTCGAACGGGCAGGGAACGAATCTCTCTGCCGTCAGCTCCGGCTTGTTCCAGTAGCCTAAACCTAGGCCTCTGCCGGCAATGCACAGCTCGCCCGGAACGAGCACTGGCTGCAGCGCCATCTGCGCATCGACGACATAGAGCTTCATCCCGCGCACCGGAACGCCGATCGGCACGGACTGGGCCTCGGGCTTCAGCTCGTTGACGGCATGGAATGCCGCCAGGATCGTCGTTTCCGTCGGTCCATAGGCGTTGATGAGCTTATCCGGCCCGAGGAAGTCAAGCGCCTTGCGTATATGCGGAAGAGACGCCTTTTCCCCGCCGAAAATGATTTTTCTCATACCGGACAAGCATTCGATCTCTTCCTCGACAAGCATATGAAAGAGTGCGGTCGTGATGAGACCGACCGTGATGCGTTCGTTTCGAATCGTGCCGGACAGCAGCCGAAGATCCCGGACCGTATCGGCATCTACCATGACAAGCGCAGCCCCGTTCAGCAGCGCACCGAACAGATCGAACACGGACCCGTCGAAAGCATAGTTCGAGAATTGCAGAACCCGGTCTTCGGCTGTGATATCGATATAATTCGTATCCAAAACGATATGCGCTACATTGTCGTGGGTTAACCGCGTACCCTTCGGCTGCCCTGTCGTTCCGGACGTGTAGATGATATAAGCTGCATCATTAACGTCATTAATAGTCTCCAAATCCGTACCGTCGGCATCATAAGTCCGCTCATCATCGAGCCGCAATGGGACTCCGTCATACGATTCCAGCGCCGGACAAACGACCCGTTCATGCGTCAGCACCAGCCGGGCTCCGCTGTCGGCCAGCATATAGGCGATTCGTTCCTCCGGATACGCCGGATCGATCGGCACGTAAGCGGCCCCGGCTTTCAATACGCCGAGAATACCGACGACCATCTCGACGGAGCGCTGGAACAGCAGTGCAACCGGCGTATTCGGTGCAGCCCCCCGCTCCCGCAGCGTACGCGCCAGCCGGTTCGACCGCTCATTCAGCTCTCGGTAAGTCAGCTCTTCCCCACGGTAAGATACAGCGATTCGATCCGGTGCAGCTCGTACCTGCATCTCAAACAGCTCGCCGATGCTGCGGGAGCCCGGTTCGGTCTGCATCGGCACGTTAAACGCGGTCAGCACCTGAGCCTTTTCCCGTTCGGTGATCAGTTCTATCTCTCCAATGCGGAGCAACCGGTTTGCAGCGATTTGCTCCAGCACATGCAGGAAGTGTCCGGACAAACGGCGTATCGTCGCCCGCTTAAACAGGCCCGCCGCATATTCCACTTGGAAGCGGAGCCGATCGCCGTCATGGAACGCTTCCAGCGTCAGATCGAACTTCGCTTTCCGGCTCTTGGATGCATACGGCGTAACCGACAGATCGCCCATGCGCAGCGCCTGAACGTCATAATTTTGCAGTGCGAATACATGGTCGAACAGCGGGTTGCGGCTTACATCCCGTGGCAGCTGCAGCCGGTCCAGCAGCTCTTCCAGCGGATATTCCTGGTGCTCGTACGCTCCCAGAACGGCTTCCTTCATTTCCATCAAGTAATCGTTAAAAACTTTGTCCGCTGATGGTACGGAACGGATCGGCAGCGTATTGACGAACATGCCGACAACCGAGTCCAGCTCCTCATGCGCCCGTCCGGCGAAAGGCGTGCCGACTACAATGTCGTCCTGCCCCGTTTGCTTGGCAAGCAGAACGTGGAATGCCGCCATCAGCACCGTATACAAGGTCGCTCCCGTATCCGACGACAGCTGCATCAGCTTGCGAACGAGCTCGGCTTCCGCCGTGAAGCTCAGCTCATCGCCCTCGAACGAACGAACTGCCGGGCGCGAATAATCCGTTGGAAGTTCGGCGGTTTGCAGCTCGCCTCGGAAACGATCCAGCCAGTAATCCCGATGCAGCTCCATGACCGGATGTTCGTTCCGCTTGTTTTGCCAAGCCGCAAATTCCTTATATTGCACACGCTGCGGTGCAGGCTCCCGCCCCTCGTACAGCTCCGCAATATGGCGCAGCACGATGGAGACGGACACGCCGTCCGAAACGATATGATGCATGTCCGCAAGAAGCACGTGCTTCCGCTCGTTCACTCTTACTATGGCAAACCGGGCAAGCGGAGCTTCCGCGAGATCAAACGGCTGCACATAGTCACGAATTATTGCTTCAAGTCCCTCCTCTTCACATTCAAACCAAGCAAACTCCGGCTCCACATGCTCATGGATCCGCTGCACTGGCACGCCGTCTACGAGAGCGAACGAAGTACGCAGCGATTCATGCACCCGGAACAGCGCCCTCAGCGCTTCTTCCAGCCGACCGCGGTCCAGCTCTCCTTCCAGCAGCAGATAGCCCGGCATATTGTAAGCTGTACTGCTTCGATCCAGCTCATGAATGAAATACAACCGTCGCTGCGCCGGAGACAGCTCGTAGCCGTCACGCGCTTCGAGCGCCGGAATAAGTTCATGCTCGGTTCTCCCGAGCGTGTCGACGAATGCGGCCAGCTCGCGCACGGTCGAACGGCGCAGCAGCTCGCGAAGCGGCACGTCGACATGCAGCGCCTGCTGGATCCGCAGCATCAGCATTTGGGCCTTGAGCGAATGGCCGCCCAGCTCCAGGAACGAATCGTTGACACCGACCCGCTCGATTTCCAGCACCTCTTCCCAAATCGCGGCAAGCAGGCGCTCCGTTTCACTAGCCGGCGGTTCATAGACCGTATCGGAGCGTACGCTTTCCAGCGGATCGGGCAGCGCCTTCCGGTCGATTTTGCCGTTTGCCGTAACCGGGAGCTTATCCAGCTGCAAGAAGTACGCAGGAATCATATAGGCCGGCAGCACGGCGGACAACGCTTCCCGCAGCTCTTTCGCTTCGATTGGACGCGCCGCCGTGAAATATGCGCAGAGAACGGCATGCCCCTGCCGATCCTTGCGGTCGACGACAATGACGTCCTTCACATGTTCGACGCCCGATAGCTGGACCTGGATCTCGCCCAATTCGATCCGATAGCCGTGAATTTTGACTTGATGATCGATCCTGCCGAGAAACTCAATGACGCCGTCCTCGCCGAAGCGCGCCCGGTCGCCGGTCCGGTACATGCGCGCGCCGGGAGCGTCCATGAACGGATCGGGCAGGAAGCTGGCTCGGGTCAGCTCCGGATCGTGATAGCCGGCCGCCAGGCATTCCCCTCCGATATACAGCTCCCCCGGCACTCCGATCGGGCATGGCTGCAGCTCCCCATCCAAAATATAGTAATAAGCGTTCTGAATCGGACGTCCATAAGGGATGCTGGTCCACGCCGGATCGATCTCGCCGACTTCATGGAAGTTCGACCATACCGCCGCTTCCGTAGCTCCGCCCAAGGCGATCACCTGAGCCGACGGGAATACCCGTTTCACCGCCGGAGGCAGCGCCAGCGGGATCCAGTCTCCGCTCTGGAAGACGATTCTCAGCTTGCTGTCCGTGACCGGCTCCTCCATGCGCTCCATGTAGGGCACAAGCTGTCCGAGCGCCGCCGGAGCGGAATCCCAGAACGTGATCGGCTCCGTACGCAGCAATTCCAGCAGCAAGCCGGGCTCCTTCACATCCGTTCGGCTGGCTATATGAACCGAGCCCCCTGCCGCCAGCATGCCGAAAATATCGAAGACAGACAAGTCGAAGCAAACGGACGTGACGAACAAAACCCGGTCGCCTGGCCCGAACCCGAATGTGCGCAATGCCCAATCGATCAGGTTCAAGACCGGCTTGTGCCGTACGAGCACCCCCTTCGGCGTGCCGGTCGAGCCGGAAGTAAAGATGGCATAAGCGTAATCGTCGGCACATGCTTGCATCGGCAAATTGGCCGCAGGCAGCGACGAATTTAGCTCTTTGTCCGAACGAACGACTGTAAGCGGGTGCTGCAGCTCGGCGGCGACGTCGTCCATCAGCGGCTTAAGCTCGGAAGTCGTTACCATAACTCGAATGCCCAGTGTGCCGCAAATATGAGCGATCCGCCCTGCCGGAAAATCAGGCTCGAACGGCACGTACGCCGCGCCCGCCTTTAGAATACCCAGCAATCCGGCGATCAGCCGCTCGGAACGTTCCATCACCATTCCGACGAAATCGCCGCAGCCGGCGCCGAGCCGCTTCAAATAATGAGCGAGCCGGTTCGCCTCCTCGTTCAGCTCCGCATACGTCAGCGAACGGCCCTCGCAAATGAGCGCGATTGCTTCAGGCTGCTGTGCGGCCTTCTCTTCGAACCACCCGTGCAGCGTCGTATTGTCCCGATATGTGCGGTACGTACGGTTGAAGTCATAAACCGTAAGCTGACGTTCCGCGTCCGTCGCCAAACGAATGTCCGCCAGCCGCAGCTCCGGCTCCGCCGCAATTTGCTCCAGCACATGGAACCAATGTCCGCTGATTCTTTCAATGACGCCTTGCTCGTATGCAAGCGCGTTATAATTGCATTTGACGAGCAGCTCTTCGCCCGGAACTATTATGATGTTCAAATCGTAGTTCGTCTGCTCGAACGAAGCGAATTCGCCGATTGTGAAGCCGATCTCCGCCGGGTTAAACGCGCGCTGAAGCTCCTCGCGGTCGACGGTTACATTTTCCAGCACCAACAGATGATCGATCAACCCCTGCTGCATGTCCGTTAGCGCCTGAATGTTCGTCAGCGGCTCATGATCGTAGCGTCCCCCAGTCGCCAATGCTTGATCCCGCACGCTGCGCAGGATGTCGCTGAACGGCCGCCCGCGGTCCATCCGTACCCGAACCGGCACCGTATTGATAAACAATCCGACCATGCGGTCCACACCGGACAATTCGGCAGGGCGCCCCGATACGACATGGCCGAAGACAACGTCGGTCACCTGATTGTATTTGGCCAGAACGACGGCCCAAGCCGCCTGAAGCAGCTGATGCAGCGTCGCGCCGTAACGATGGGCAAGGCGCTCCAGCTTCCGTGTCGTCTCCCGGTTTAGGCGGCTTGCGCGTTCGGCGAGCTCGTAGCCTTCCAAACCCGTGTATCCGGAGCGTTTCGGCACGCCGGTTTGCTGCTCGAAGCCCTCCAGCGCCGATTTCCAATACGCCTTAGCCTCGTGCGGATGCTGCTCCTCCAGCCAAGAGATGAACCGCTCGTAAGGGACGGCCGGTTCCAGCTCGGCGGGCATACCGTGGACAGCCTGCATATACAGCCGGAACAAATCGTTCATCAGCAAGCTTAGGCACCAGCCGTCCATCACAATGTGATGGTGAGTCCATGCGATCTTCCATGTGCTTTCGCCAACCTGCACGATTGTATATCGAACCGGCAGGTCACGGGTCAAATCGAAGCCGTTCGCGCGCTCTTCGGCAATAATGCGCATAGCGGTCTCCATCCGTTCCTCTTCCGGCACGTGCATCACGGACATCGCCGTTCCTACGGCTTTACGCGACTTGACGACGAGCTGAAGCGGCCGGCTTCCCACAGCCGGAACGAACACCGTACGCAAGCTTGCGTAGCGGTCGACGATACCTTGAACAGCCGCATGAAACGCTTCGATATTCAGTATGCCTTCCAGCGTAAAGACGAGCTGCTCCGTGTACATTTCCGATTCGGGGTGTAAATGCTTATAGAACAGCATCGCCTCTTGCAGCGGAGTCATCGGGTACAATCTTTCGATTTCCGCGCTGGGGAGCTTTTCCTGCAGAAAGTCTTGAACTCGGGCAAAATCGGGCGGCAGCAGTCCATGGCTTCCGAAATCCGAAGGAGTCCGCCGCCGCTCGCCGAGCTCCGCGCAGTGAGCCGTCACATGCGCCAAGCTGGCCCGGAACAGCTCGGTGAACGAAGCAAGCGGAATCGAACCTTCGTTCGCCGCCAACGGCCAGCTTGACGCAGCCGCTTCCAGCCGTCCTCCGGCTGTATACACGCGCATCGCCGGTGCGGAACCGTACCGATAGTCCCCGTCCAACACAGCCCTTGCTTCGGAATCCACCTCTCCGGCGAAGGCGAATGCGACATCCGGCTGAAGTTTCGAACGGTGCTCCGTGCTTTCCGAACGGCGTACGATATCCGAATAAAGCTCCCAGCCTAACCCTCTATTCGGAACCCTCCGCAGTTCCTCCTTCACTTGAGGCAGGAACGCAGCAAGCTCATCGCAATGCGCAGCATCCAGAACATGCGGGTACGAATAACGGAAGCAGCCGGACGTGCGGGATACGTCTCCTGCTTTGCTCCACGCTTCCCGGCCGTCTCCTTCGAGCATGACCGTGAAACGGCTGCGGCCCGTCCCCAGCTTCAGTGCCAGCCCCAGTGCGGCCAGCAGCAATTCCTCAAGCGTCATGCCGTATGCTGCCGAAGCGGCTGCAAGCATTCGTCTCGTTTCCTCTTCGCTCCATTGAAGCATCATTGGAGATACCGTGCCGCTTCCCGGCATGGCCGGAACTACAGCCTCCAGAGCCGAATCAGCCTGCTCTGCCGTTACCGCCGATTCAGCCGATACTCCATGTACGGCGGACACCGCCGCAATCGCCGATTGCTCGACGGCACGCCAGTACGACAGCTCCTTCTGCTGCATGCCCCCCTCGTACCAGTTATGAACCGAATTCGACCAATCCCGGAACGCTCCCGTTTTCGCCGCAAATTCGACAGGCTGGCGCAGTATGGCTTGCATCAGTCCGGTGCGGATATCCGAGAGCAGGAGCTGCCAGGTTTTTTCGTCGACCAGAAGCCGGTGTATGTAGAGCTGCAGATGGCTGCCCTGCCCGGAGTGAATGAGCAGCACGCGAATAAGCGGCTCCTGCCAATCATGCTCGATTGAAGATAACGATTGATGACGCGCAAGCCGGGCTTTCTCTTGCACCACAGAGCTGTCCTCGATTCCGGACATTTCCACCGTATCCAGCCGATACCATACATCCCGGCTGCGAGGTGCGTCCGAAACGCCGCGATTGTATTGAACGAGCCGCCCGTTCTCCTGACGGAACGTCACCCGAAGCGCATCATGATGCCGGAGCAGCGCGTCCATCGCTTGAATGACGTGCTGCTCTTCAAGCCGCTCCGCAAACGGAAGCTCCCTGTATTCATAAGTTACGGCCGGCAAACCGTTGGGTCCGCCTGCAAGCAGCTCCAGCTGTCCCGGACTCGGCATAATATGTCCTTCAACAGATTGCTGCCCGGCAGCGCCGCCGATCCGGGTCAGACGGGCGGCCTGCATCGCGAGCACCGGATACTGGAACACGTCCTTCATATCGAGCTTCCAGCCATGCTGCTGCAGGCGGGCCGCTATTTTTAACGCTTTGATCGAATCGCCGCCCAGCTCAAAAAAATGGTCCGAAGCCGAGAACACCGGTACGCCCAGCACGCTTGTCCACACTTCGGCGGCCAGCTTTTCCTCATTCGTTCGAAGCTCAGCACCGATGTGCTCGTCCCTGCTGCGGGAAGCCGGCTCCGGCTTCGGCAGCGCCTTCCGGTCGATTTTGCCGTTCGGCGTAACGGGCATCGCTTCCAGCGCTACGATGCTGGCTGGAATCATATAATAAGGCAGACGCTCCGCCACATACGCTTTCAGCTCCGCAGGCGAGAGCTCCTGCATCGACGTGTAGTAGGCGGCTAGCGAAACGTTTCCTTGAGCGTCGGCATAATCGATGGTGACCGCTTCCGAAACGGCGGGATGGTCCGCGAGCGTATTGTCGATTTCACCGAGCTCGATGCGATAGCCCCGCACCTTCACCTGATGGTCGATCCTGCCGTAAAATTCAATGAACCCATCCGCCAGCCAGCAGCCCAAATCGCCCGTCTTATACAGTCTGCGGCCCGGCTCCCCGCTGAACGGATCTTCCCCGAACGCAGCAGCGGTGCGATCCGGATCGTATAGATAGCCTCGCCCGACACCGACGCCAGACACCCAAATTTCGCCTTTCACACCGACCGGACACATGCGCCCGAAGCGGTCCACAATATAGATGCGGAACCCCCGTACCGGTCTTCCGACCGGAACCGTTTCGTAAACAGGCGCTTCGTTCATGACATAATGCGTAATGTCGTCCGAAGCTTCCGTAGGTCCATAGGCGTTCACCAGCGGAATATGCGGATACTGACGGAACCAACGTTCGGCGACATTACGTTTTAACGCTTCGCCGGTTGAAATCAAGTGCCGCAAATTCGGCAAACGGCTCTTGCCCTGCACATCCAGCATAACGGCCAGGTACGATGGGACGACCTCCAGCACCGTCACCCCGTCCCGGTCGACTTGAGCGAGAAACTGCTCCGGCTTCAACACATCGTCATTGCTGTAGATGACCGTTTTGCCGCCGGTACAGAGCGCAGCAAACATTTGCCATACGGAGATGTCGAAGCAGTGCGAAGCATTTTGTGCGATGACGCTGTGCTCCGTAATCCGAAGATCTTCGACCTTTGCAAGCAAATGGTTCATCATCCCCATATGCTCGACCATCGCTCCCTTAGGCCGTCCCGTGGAGCCTGAAGTATAGATCACATAGGCTAATCGCCCCAGGTCGGCACGGACGCCCGGATGCGCGCTGCTCATCGCTTCGATGTCCGGCCCCAGCATGTCCAGCTTCAATACAGAAGTCCATGCGTCGACATCGCTAAGCTCCCCCGCAATCTGGGATGATTCGGTGAACAGCAGCGCCGCCTGCGCATCACGGACGATTTGCTCGACACGCTTCGCCGGATACGCCGGATCTATCGGGATATACGCGCCGCCGGCTTTCCATACCGCTAAAATACATGCCGCCATCAGTGGTGAGCGGTTCAGGAGAATGCCGACGCGGTCTTCCGGGTTCAGCCCGTTCGACAGCAGCAGATGAGCCAATCGGTTCGCTCTGCGGTCAAGCTCCCCGTACGTCCATTCGACACCTTCAAATACGAGAGCGATCCTCTCAGGATCTTGTGCTGCCAGCCGCTCAAAGCGTTCGTGGAAAGTCATATCGATCGGATCGGGATTCGGATTCGGCTGGAAGCTTTGCAGTTGTACCCTTTCGGCCGGATCGCACAGTTCATATTCCGATATCGGAATCCCGTCATTCTGCATCGCCTGCTTCAGAATATGAATCACACGGCGGTGTACGACGCGAATGTCTTCGTCCGTAAACACATCCGTCCGGAACTCGTAGTTGATGTCAATTTCGCCGGTTTCATGCCACTCCTTGATATTGATGACGAGGTCGTCGGCCTCATGGCCGGAGAACACATAATCGGTTTCGTTGCGAAGCGCTTCGAAATAATCGGTCTCAATGACCTGATACTGAATCGAAATGGAAAAAATACGGCTGAGATCAGGGTCCTTCTCCCGGACATGCTGCATGATCAAGTTAAACGGATAGCGCTGATGCCGTATGATCGTCATTTGCTGGCGGTGGACGTCCTCGAGAAGCGACCGGAAGCCGGCATCGCTGGGAAGCTCGAGCCGAAGCGGTGTCGTGCTGGTAAACATGCCCATCGTCGTCTTCTCTTTGCGGTTCGTCCGGTTCGTAAAATTCGTTCCGATCACGACCGTGTCGTTCGCGGTGATTTGCTGAACATATACGGCGTACAACGCCAAAAACAGCGTAAACATACTTCGGTTCTGCTCCCGGCTGAACGCCTTCACCTGCTCGCGAAGCTCGGCATCCAGTCTGTATCGGGACTGTTTGGCGGCGGAGCTGCCGGCAAACGGGTCAAACGGCTTCAAATCGGAAGGCGCCGGAATCGTTTGAAAGGCGTTCATCCAAAATTGCCGGTCTTTGGCGAAGCGGTCGGAGGCTTCATATTCTTTCTCCGAGGCCGCATAATTCAAATAGGACGGCTTCTCCTCAAGCGGGATATCGCTGTCATCCAGCAGCTGCGTATAGACGGACATCGTTTCGTTGATCGTATAGGCAAGAGAGTAGCCGTCTGTAATCAAGTGATGCAGTTTGAAGATCAACCGGTACCGGTCGCGGGCAAGCTTGAGCAGAGTGAAAGCGTAAAGCGGAGCATGCAGCAGCGGAAACGATTCGGCTGCATGACGCGACAGCCAATCTTGGGCGGCATGCTCCGGCTCCGGGGCATCGCTCAGATCGACCGTCGGAAGTTCGTAGGGGATGAATGGAGATAGAGCCTGCATCGGTTCGCCGGACTCGCTCTCCAACATTTGAAGCCGAAAGGCGTCGTTCGACCGGATAACGCGATTGACTGCCTCCTGCATAAGACTTTCGTTAATTTGAGTATGGAATGAAGCAGTTGCCATCAAATTCGCGATCGGAGAATTCGGATACATTTGCACGGTATACCAAATTCTTCTTTGGGCATAAGTAAGCGGATACAAGGTCAGATCATTCATCGGATCAGCAGCCTCCATTCGTATGGTCAGTATGCTTCTTGTAATGTTTATATGATGTTTTGTTGTATATTCAACTGACGCTTCGAAGCTGTGACGCTCAAAAGCATCAATGTACCAAGCGTCAAACTAAAGAAATTTTAAGATGATTAATGAGGTAAATTATACATTATCTGTAAATCTAGTCAGTTATATGTACAATATACTACGTCTTCTAGTGGGTCAAATGAATTTTTTATTTTGAATATCAAGTTAGCTCCGCTAAGGTCATGATGTGAGCTTCTGGTAGGTGATGGTGT
>NZ_JBHLWN010000038.1:0-64156 GCF_042432825.1 Paenibacillus chartarius
AGGCCCATCCGTAAGCCACAGGTTGCCCCGTGTTTCACGATTCCCCCATGCGAGGGAACCGGTTATCCGGTCTTAGCTACCGTTTCCGGTAGTTATCCCAGTCTTACAGGCAGGTTGCCTACGTGTTACTCACCCGTCCGCCGCTAACCTTACCCCGAAGGATAAAGTCCGCTCGACTTGCATGTATTAGGCACGCCGCCAGCGTTCGTCCTGAGCCAGGATCAAACTCTCCAATAAAGTTTGTATCTTTAGCTCTGAAACTTAACACTTGCGTGTTGTATTACATAAACCTCTCACTCGTCATTCAGTTTTCAAGGAGCAATCTTATCGTCACCGGTTTTAGCGGCGACTTTTATAATATATCACATCCGCCCTGTCTGTTGCAACCGGTATTTCTTAACTCCCCGTTGCTCAATCCGACAATTCGAAGCGGCGAGTAATAAAGTAACACATAACACAAGCAGAAGTCAACCCCGAATGCCGCATTTTTTTATCGGAAAACGCGATTTCTTGCGTAACGGGATATTTCTTTCGGCGACGCAAGTCTTGCATACATACGAAAAATCACTTTATACCTGGACTCGATGGCTCCTTTAATATCGTTATCGATCCGCTTGTCGTTCAGGTCGAACAGCATTTCATCCAGCTCTTTGCGAAGCACGTAATCCAGCTCCCGGCACTCCCGCTCATTGAACAAAAATCCTAACATCACTGTGACTAAACCCCTTTCTGTATATCGAGGCATTCATCTGCTCGAAGGCAAAGAGGGCACACACACGGAAGCACGAAGAATGGGTCTAAGCTGTGATTGGGCGCTTACATGCATGTACCCTATAGGGCTGCATCTGGTTTGCCTTACTGTTATGTTCAGTTTTTGCCATTTTTATGACGGAGCCGGGAAATAATTTTTAATGACGAACAAGCCAGTACGTAACCGTGCTCTCGATCAAGGCGGCGGCAAACAAGGATAATGCCAACACGATCGACAACGGAAGCAGAAGCTTCATTACATGCGAGAACTCCGCTTTCACACGCGAGCGCCAAGGAGCCGCGAAGACGGAGGCCACGCCTTTCAGCGCGACGAAACCTAAACGGATCCCGTAAGCACTGGCAACAAAAATCGCCGGAATTTCAATAATTCCATGCGGAAGTATCCCTACGATAAACTGTCCCAAGCTTTGCTCCGCCGCCTGTTCAACGCCGAGATAACCGATGACCATGCCGTTCACCAGGAGCAGCATGATCGGCCTAATCGCAAATATCAAACCGAATACGATGGTCAATAGCGAAGCTAGAAGGTTGTTGAGAAAAATCATCCCGAACAGCCACAGCTGCGGATTCGCCTTGTCTTGAACGACCGAACCGATCTGCTTGAGCACAGTAAGCTGATTTTCCAGGAAAGGAGCATATTGATCATGACCCTCGACACCGAGTACGACTCCCGCCGTGAAAATCGCAATCGCCGCTATAAAATATTTCCCCATATGCCGCATGTCGGCAAAAAGCAATTGAAATCTCTTTGACATACCGAAAACACCTGCTTTCTGTCATAAGTGCCGGAACCTCGCATACACATGTACCACTAGCGAAACAAGCCCGATAGCGGGAATGTGGCAAGGAGGCCGTCGACGTGAATGTATTCCTTGTAGTTAACGGAAAACGGATTAAGCAATTCACTTTTATCGCTGTTGCGATCGTATTTGCCGCGGGTATCATCTACTCGGAGAAGACGAATGTATCGGCCTTTGCCAGCGAGCTGCCTGCTGCCGTATACAGTGTTCCGACCGACAAGAAAATGGTGGCGCTGACTTTCGATATTAGCTGGGGCGAGAAGCGTCCGGAGCCGATCCTGAAGGTGCTCGAAGAGAAAAAAGTGAAAGGCGCTACGTTCTTCCTGTCCTCTCCTTGGGCCAAGGCGCACCCCGAGCTGACCGCGCGTATCGCAAAGGACGGTTACGAAATCGGAAGCCACGGCTTCAAGCATGACAACTACAGCGAGATGGAAGACGCCGAAATTCAAAAGCAAATTCAAACCGCTCATCAGATGCTGTCGGAAGTGACGGGCAAAGCCCCGACATTGATTCGACTTCCTAACGGAGATTTCGACAAGCGGGTGCTCACAATCGCCGATAAACTGGGCTACACCGTCATACAGTGGGATACCGACTCCCAGGACTACAAAAACATCGGCAAAGACAACATCGTCAAGCGGGTCGTTTCCCGGGCACACCCCGGCGATATTATTTTGCTCCATGCCAGCGATTCCGCACTCCAGACACAAGATGCACTGCCGGAGATCATCGATCAGCTTCGCGCCAAAGGCTACGAATTCGTATCGGTCAGCGAGCTGATACAGCAAGCCGAGGTCAGCAATCAGCAAGTGGAGGATCAGACCTTCAAATCTTGGAAATAGAAGAAGCGGGCCGATTACGGCTCGCTTTTGTTATTTCCCAGCACTTTGGGCAAAATTAATATTTGCCAGGCATTGCAGCCGAGCAGCGGCAGCACCATAAAGAACGTTCCGAACGGGTTGTTCTCCCGCAGCGCCGGAATCGCTTCCAGAGACGTGACGACGACCATGAAGAACAAAGTCGGAAGAAACCCCTTCGCGTTCGTCAAATTCATTTTCCAATAGGCGACGGCCAGTGACACCATCAACAGGATGATCGGAAGCGGAACGAAAGGCAGCCAATCCCCTTCGGAGTTAATCGCTCTCAAAAAAACCAGCTCAAACAAGGTGATCACAATGAGCGCCCATTGGAGCAAGTCCCAGGTGCGGGCATTGCGAATCATTCCCATACCGAAATAGCGGACAATCATGAAGGAGAAATAGCCCATCTGCGACACGATCGATATCGTAGCGCCGATCAGTGCCATATAGAGTAAATTCAATCCTACCGCCGATAACCCGAGAATCGTATAATTTTGATCCGTCAGCTTCAGAACAAGCCCCGCAGCAATGCCAAGCAAGGCTCCAACCAGCATCGTTGTCCAAAATAAATGAAACCATTTCCGCAGCGTCATGTACACAGCCTCCAACAGATGAGCAAATCCTAGTAGTTAATTGTACCAACCTTCACCGTAAAATGCCACCTGCCCCAAGTCATAAAGACTCGTTTTCCACACACACTAACACTACTTAGGTTACGGAAAGGAGCAGGATTTCGATGAACCGTTTATGGCAGTATGCCGCTTTGTCCGTTATGCTGCTGCTCACTACCTCTTGCGGTATGGACAACACCTCCGGCTCGAACAATAGTCAAAATGCCGTCAGCTACAAAGATACGAAGTCGATGGTGATGGACATCCTGAAATCCGAGGACGGGAAGAAAGCGGTCCAATCGGCGGCCTTCGGACTCGATGATACCAGTGACAAGACATTAAATACAGGCATCAAGACATTATCGACGGGCGACGCCAAGCAGCTGCAGCTGGCTGTTAAGGACGTTTTGACCGATCAACAGAACAGCACGTTTCTGCAAAATTTGTTGAAGGATCCGAAATTCGCCGGCGATTTTGCCAAGTCGATTCAGAAGGAAAACAAGCAGCTGTTCAAAGATCTCATGAAGGACCCCGAGTATCAGAAGCTTCAGCTCGATACGATGAAAAATCCGGAATATCAGAAAATATTGATCGATACGATGCGGGGCATGCAGTACCGACAGCACGTGATGAGCATTATACAAGAATCGATGCAAAGTCCTCTGTTCAAAGCCGAAATGATCAATTTACTTAAGAAAGCGATTGAGGAAGGTACAACTGCCCAAGCGCAATCGACCGGCGGTGGCCAGGGCGGCGAGTCTGGCGGCGGCGGGGGCGGCGGTCAAGGCGGCGAGTCCGGTGGCGGCGGTGAATCCGGCGGGGGCGGCGGCTCTGGAGGCGGCGGCGGTTCCGGGGGTGGCGGCGACTCTGGCGGCGGAGGCGGCGGCGGTCAATCCGAAAGCGGCGGCGAAAGCGGGGACCAAAGCAGCGAGGGCGGCAGCGACAAGAAAAAAGAGAAGAAAAGCAGTTAACTTCAGAAAATGCAAAAGGCGGTCGCTCCGGATGGAGGCCGCCTTTGTTTTATTTTACATATAATCAAGCACCGCGTCGGCTAATTTCAAATATAATTGACCGGTTGCGGAATCTTCTTTGTAAACGGACGGCGAATAATCCGGCTCGGCCGGGTGATTGTCCGGCGCACCAAGCGGAAGCTGTGCCAGCAGCTGAGTGTGCAGTTCATCGGCAAGCTTGGCGCCGCCCCCGCGGCCGAACACGTAATCCTTCTCGCCGCATTTCGGACACTCGTAATACGCCATATTTTCAACGATGCCTAGAATGTCATGATTGGTGTTCCTGGCCATCGCTCCCGCCCTGGCGGCAACGAAGGATGCCGTAGCGTGAGGGGTCGTCACGATAATTTCCTGACTGTGCGGGATCAGCTGATGAACGTCAAGCGCTACGTCGCCGGTACCCGGAGGCAGGTCCAGTAAAATGATCTCGACATCGCCCCAATTCACTTCATGGAAGAAGTTACGCAGCATTTTACCCAGCATCGGCCCTCTCCAAATGACAGGAGCGTTGTCCTGGACAAAAAAGCCCATCGAGATCACCTTCACGCCAAACTTCTCAACGGGAATGATTCGCTCATCAACAAGCTGAGGCCCTTCTTCAATCCCCATCATGTCGGGAATACTGAAGCCGTAAATGTCGGCATCGACAATACCGACCTTCTTGCGGCGTCTGGCGAGCGCTACGGCCAAATTGACGGTTACCGTCGACTTGCCTACACCGCCTTTGCCTGAAGCCACTGCGATAAATTCTACTCCGGATTCCGGCGACAAGATCGACGGACCCGGCTTGCCGGCTTGCTGCGGAGGAGCATGCGGATCCTTCGTTGCGGCCCGGTTCTTCTCCAGCTCATTCAAATCGAATTCGGTCATCTCGCGAAAACGGATTCGAAGCTCGCCCTTGTGCAGCTCCTTCAGTGCGTCCTGCAAGGCGCCGCGGCGCAGCTCCTTGCCGCCCTCCGTCGTTCCCGCCGACACCAAATACGTTAACGACAAGCTGTCTTCTTTCACCATTATATCTCGAATCAAATTAAGCTCAACTACACTTCGCGACCACTCCGGGTCGATTACTTGTTTCAGCGTCTCGAGCACTTGTTCACGGGTCGTCATGGTACACCTCGGCTTTGACGTATTGAATTCCGCTCTATTATAGCAATTATCTTAGAGGGAACCAACTTTTTCCCCGGAAAAATACCTTAAGACCCCTTGATACACGGCGGCCGCCACTTTCTTCTGATACCCCGGGTCTGCGAGCAGCCGGGCTTCTTCCGGATTGGACAGGAAGCCGAGCTCCAGAAGCGCCGCCGGCATCGTCGCTGTCTTTAATAAATAATTGTTCGCGTCCAGCTTCTTGGCTACCCGATCCGTGTTTTGCAGATTTTTCTTCACTTCGTCCTGAATCAGCGCAGCCAACCGGGCGTTGTCCGGATGATTCGTATAGAAGAACGCCTGAGCGCCGCGCCACTTCTCCGACGGGATTGCGTTCATATGGACGCTGAGCAGCAGGTCGGCATTTTGCTTGGCGATGAAATCGGAGCGCTTCATCAAGTCCTCCGTTTTCCTGCGGCTGTATCCCTTCGTATCCTGGGCGGCCAAATCCTCGTCTTCATCACGCGTCAGCACTACGATCGCTCCGGATTGCTGCAAGTAGTCCCTAAGGTACAAGGCAATCGCCAGGTTAATATCCTTCTCGATTACTCCGTCCTTACTGCTCGCCCCGCCGTCCGGCCCGCCGTGCCCCGCATCGAGTACAATGGTTTTACCGGAAAGGGGCATCGTCCACTGGGTCCACGTCTTCGTCGAAGGCAGCTCATACGTGTAGACGACCAGCATGAGCGCTACAAGCAGAGCGGACATGACCAGCTTCAGCCCGCCCTGCGGCGACAGCCAGACGACGAATCTCGATCTCCTTCTGCGCATATAAAAATCCACCTCTACTCCCCATAGACTCTGTATCATCTATATGGGACGAGGTGGATATTTATTCGCACAGCTTGTTCAGGTGAGCCTATAGCAAGCGTTACTGTTTAACCGCTTCGGACATGCCTTCGATCAAAATTTTCGCAACTTCCGGACGGCTGAATTCCGGAGGCGGGCATTGACCGCTGCGGAGCAGCTCGCGAACCTTCGTGCCGGACAGGTGCAGATGATCCGCCTTGTCGTGCGGGCACGTTTTGCTGGAAGCCATGTTGCCGCACTTCTTGCAGAAGAAGCTATGCTCGAAGAACAGAGGTGTGATGCCCAATTCTTCTTTTGTGAAGTTGCTGAAAATTTCCTGTGCTTCGTAGGTGCCGTAGTAGTCGCCTACACCGGCGTGGTCGCGGCCGACGATAAAATGCGTGCAGCCGTAGTTTTTACGAACCATCGCATGGAAAATCGCTTCCCGAGGGCCTGCATAACGCATTGCAGCCGGGAATACGCCGAGGAAAACGCGATCCTTCGGATAGTAGTTTTCGAGCAGCGCAAGGTAGCTCTTCATACGAACGTTGGCCGGAACGTCATCCGACTTCGTCTCGCCTACCAGCGGGTTAAGGAACAAGCCGTCAACGATTTCCATTGCCGACTTCTGAATATATTCGTGTGCGCGGTGAACCGGATTGCGGGTCTGGAAGCCGACAACCGTCTTCCAGCCCTTCTCCGCGAAGATTGCCCGAGTTTGCGCCGGATCGAAATAAAACTCTTCGAACTTCTCCGGCTTCGGACGGTTCAATACCTGAACGGAGCCGCCCACGTACGTATTCGGCTTCGAATACAGCTTCTGAACGCCCGGATGCGCCGTATCATCCGTCTTGAATACCTTAACGGCTTCGTGCTGCTGATCGGCTTTATAGATGCTGGATACATCAATAATACCGTACACTACGCCGTCATCTTCTCCGACAAGAGCTGCCGGCTGCCCGATCTGGAGCGTCTGGGCTACCGTCTCTTCCACTCCGAGAGTGATCGGAATACTCCAAACCAAACCGTTTGCAAGACGCATGGATTCAACCACCGAGCGGTAATCCTCCTCGGCCATAAAACCAGTAAGCGGCGAAAATGCCCCCACACCGATCAGATCCAGGTCGGATATCGCCCATGCGTTAATCTTGATAACAGGCAAAGCTGCCGCTTGCTTCAGAAGTGCCTCTCTTTGTTCAGCCGGTACAAGACGGTTAATCAACGTTCCGCCGTGTGCTGCAATCGATTGTGCCATACGATTCGTGTCCTCCGTTTCTATCCGTTCTTATTTATTTATGCAAGCCGCACTCGGTCTTCTCGAAGCCGGACCAGCGTCCCGCGCGAGGGTCTTCGCCCGGTGCAACCTGGCGTGTGCAGTGAGAGCAGCCGATGCTCGGATAGTTTTGGTCATGAAGCGGGTTATAAATCACATCGTTGGCTTTAATATAGTTCCAAACATCTTCGGATGTCCAGCTTGCCAGCGGGTTAAACTTGATAAGGCCGAACTTAACGTCGTACTCCACTTTCTTAGCGTTCGCACGAGTTGGAGCTTGGTCGCGGCGAATGCCCGTAATCCATGCGTCGTAGTTTTTCAGGATATCGGTAAGCGGATCAACCTTACGAATGTTGCAGCATTGCGTAGGGTCGGATTTCCACAGTTCGTCTCCATACTGAGCCGCTTGCTCATCGAGCGTCAGCTTTGGCAGCACTTGAACGAACTTCGTGCCGTAGCGCGCTTCCAGACGGTCTCTCGTTTCATAGGTTTCCTGAAAGTGAACGTTCGTATCCAAGTAGAAAATATCGGTAGTCGGGCTGATCTTCTGCAGCATATCAACCAGAACAACGTCTTCCGCACCAAAGCTGCATGCCAGCGTAAGCTTAGGGAATGTCTTTACAGCCCACTCGATGATCGCTTCAGGAGTGGCATTCTCGAACTCTACTGCTTTCTCGTTAACCAGCGCTTCTTTCTCAAACAAGTTCACAATCGTTCTCTCCTTTATAATTCCGAGTATGTTGATACGAAATCGACTTTTTCTCTAATTATAATAAAGTTCTATAGAAAGTCAATGGATTTCTTTATATAACCCCCAGCCCTATCTATATTTTATGGGCTTAATGTCAAATATGTGCCTATAATGAAAATGGACCTTTTTTGCAAATCGCAAAAAAGGTCCATTTGATTCGATAAATTAACGCTTGGAGAACTGAGGTGCCCGACGAGCAGCCTTCAAGCCGTATTTTTTCCGTTCCTTCATGCGCGGATCGCGCGTCAAGAAACCGGCTTTCTTCAAGGAGCCGCGAAGCTCCGGGTCTGCTTTGAGCAGTGCACGGGAGATACCGTGACGGATAGCGCCCGCTTGACCGGACATGCCGCCGCCGTGTGCAAGCACCAGCACGTCATACTTGCCGACTGTTTCAGTCAGCGTAAGCGGCTGCTTTACGATCAGCTTCAAAGTTTCCAGACCGAAGTATTCATTCAGGTCACGCTTATTGATTACGATGCGTCCTTCACCCGGTACAAGGCGTACACGCGCTACCGAGTGCTTCCGACGACCGGTTCCGTAGTATTGAACTTGTGCCACGAAGAGTATCCTCCTTATCGATTATCCGCGAAGTTCCCAAGCAACCGGTTGCTGCGCTGCGTGCGGATGCTCCGCGCCAGCGTACACCTTCAGCTTGGTCTGCATTTGGTGGCCGAGCTTGTTCTTCGGCAGCATGCCGTGTACAGCCAGCTCGATGATGCGCTCTGGCTTCGTGTTCAGCATTTCTTGCGCCGTAGTCGTACGCAGGCCGCCCGGATAACCGGAGTGGCGGTAGTACTTCTTCTGCTGCAGCTTCTTGCCTGTCAGAACGATCTTCTCTGCATTGATGACAACGACGAAATCGCCAGTGTCGACATGCGGAGTGAATTCAGGTTTGTGCTTGCCGCGGATCAGGGCCGCGACTTCGCTCGCCAGACGACCGAGCGTTTGGCCGGCCGCATCAACGACGAGCCATTTGCGCTCGACTTCGAGCGGTTTCGCCATATATGTGGTACGCATGTTGGTTCCTCCTAAAGAATGTTCAAGAAAACATCAATGTCATCATTTTCAAGTCAACGGGTTGGGGTGTATCTTGATTCGGGGCTGTGGGAGAGCCTCAAGAAACGCCAATTAATATTTTACATCATACGCCCTTGAAAATCAACATCGAATTGCATTCAATATTCAACACTCCAGAGCATCAGTCCGTGTGCCATAGCCGTCGGACCTGCTCTTGAACGGTCCCTCGCTTCGAGGATAGCACGCATCTCCGCTGCGGGACGCTTCCCCTCACCGATCTCGATTAACGTTCCGACAATGATGCGAACCATATTATATAGGAACCCGTTACCGGTCACGGTGATCTTCAGCACTCCCGATGTCTCCGGGAGGTCACCGGCATCGGGAATATGTTCGATAGCAGCTTCGTAGATCGTTCTGACCTTGGACTCCAATTCCGTATGAACCGAGCAAAAGGACGTGAAGTCGTGTTCTCCTACGATAGCAGTGATAGCATCCTTCATAGCAGCTATATCCAGATGCCCCGGATGGTGATACTGGTAGGCACGTTCAAACACATCATGGAATTTGCTGCATCGAATGAAATAGCTGTATGTTTTGCGCTTGGCCGACTTTCGAGCATGGAAGGTTTCCGGCACTTCATCTGCCGAACGGACGACGATGTCGCTTGGCAATCGTGAGTTGAGCGCCATGCTCCAGCGTTCGACCGGTATTCGAGAATCCGTATGGAAATTGCATACTTGGGCCCTCGCGTGCACGCCGGCATCCGTCCGGCCGGAGGAGGTGACCTTCACCGTTTCCCCGGTCAGCTTGAGGATCGCCTTCTCCAGTTGATCCTGCACGGTATTGCCGCTTGGCTGCGTCTGAAAACCCGAATAGTGCGTTCCGTCATAGCTGACGACAAACCGAATGTTACGCAACTTCGCCATTCCTCCTGCATGGTCGGGGAACGGTCCCCAACCCTACAAAAAAAGGGCTTCATCAGAATCCTTAGATTCCGTCCACCCTTTCCCATGCCTCTTAAGCTCGATCAACCAGTTCCAAGTACACCATAGGTGCTGCGTCGCCGCGGCGCGGTCCCAGCTTCAGGATGCGCGTGTAGCCGCCTGGACGAGCGGAGTAACGAGGAGCCAGCTCCGAGAACAGCTTCTGAATTGCATCTTGACCGTTCTGCGCTTCTTCCCGACGAACGAATGCCGCAACTTGACGGCGAGCGTGCAGGTCGCCGCGCTTCGCGAGCGTAATAAGCTTCTCAGCAACGGAACGAACTTCCTTCGCTTTCGCCTCTGTCGTTTGGATGCGCTCGTGGATGAACAGGTCGGTTACCAGGTCACGGAACAATGCTTTCCGCGCGCTGGAGTCACGGCCCAACTTTTGGTATGCCATGTCGCTTCAAACCTCCTTCTGCTGCAATTAGTCTTCCGTACGAAGGCCGAGACCGAGCTCTTCAAGCTTCTCTTGCACTTCTTCCAAGGACTTGCGTCCGAGGTTACGGACTTTCATCATATCTTCTTCTGTCTTCGTAATCAGTTCTTGTACCGTATTTATCCCGGCGCGTTTCAAGCAGTTGTAGGAGCGGACGGAAAGGTCGAGCTCTTCGATGGTCATCTCGAGCACCTTTTCCTTCTTGTCCTCTTCCTTCTCTACCATAATCTCGGCATCCTTCGCTTCATCGGTCAAGCCGACGAACAGCAGCAGATGCTCGGTCAAGATTTTGGCGCCTAAGCTGACTGCTTCTTCAGGTCGAATGCTTCCATCGGTCCATACTTCAAGCGTAAGTTTGTCGTAGTTGGTTACCTGGCCGACGCGCGTATTTTCCACACTGTAGTTCACGCGGGTAATGGGCGTATAGATGGAGTCGATCGGAATGACGCCGATTGGCTTGTCTTCGTCCTTGTTCTTGTCGGCGGAGACGTAGCCGCGGCCGCGGTTCGCATGAATTCTCATGTGAAGGCGGGCATCCGAGGACAAAGTAGCAATATGCAGATCCGGATTCAGGATCTCCACATCGCTATCGCCGCGAATGTCGCCAGCCGTGATCGTGCCTTCGCCTTCGGCGTCGATCTCGAGCACTTTTTCCTCATCGGAATGAATCTTCAGCGACAGCGCCTTGAGGTTGAGGATGATTTCCGTTACGTCCTCCATCACTCCAGGGATCGTTGAAAACTCATGCAACACTCCATCAATCTGCACAGAGGTAACTGCAGCTCCAGGAAGCGAAGACAGTAAGATACGACGCAGAGAGTTACCCAGTGTTGTACCGTAACCGCGCTCCAGCGGCTCGACCACGAACTTGCCGTACGTGCCGTCCTCGCTGACGGTTACGGTCTCTATTTTTGGCTTTTCAATTTCAATCATGAAATGTACCCTCCTATAGAACGTCGTTTCCCCTCTGGTTTCCAAACATAGTTATGCAGTATGCCTATCCAATCAGTATTGGCAACTTATGGATAAATATACCACACGTGATCCGTTTGTTATACGCGGCGACGTTTCGGCGGGCGGCAGCCATTGTGAGGAACTGGTGTTACGTCCTTGATCAGGTTCACTTCGAGGCCTGCAGCCTGAAGGGAACGGATCGCAGCTTCACGACCGGATCCTGGGCCTTTTACCATGACTTCGACAGTTTTCAGCCCGTGCTCCATTGCAGCTTTAGCAGCGGACTCGGCAGCCATCTGTGCGGCGAACGGCGTGCTCTTGCGGGAGCCCTTGAAGCCAAGGTTGCCGGCGCTTGCCCAAGAGATCGCATTGCCGTGCGGGTCCGTGATCGTAACGATCGTGTTATTGAAAGTGGAACGGATATGTGCAACGCCGGATTCGATATTTTTACGGTCGCGGCGTTTTGTGCGGACAACTTTTTTAGGTTTCGCCATTGGTTGTGGTTACCCTCCTTTATTATTTTTTCTTGTTTGCTACCGTACGGCGAGGGCCTTTGCGCGTACGAGCGTTGGTCTTCGTGCGTTGGCCGCGAACCGGCAGGCCGCGACGGTGGCGAAGACCGCGATAAGAACCGATCTCGATCAGGCGCTTGATGTTCAGGGAGATCTCACGACGGAGGTCGCCTTCTACTTTCAGGCCTTTGTCGATCGCATCGCGGATTTTGCTGACTTCATCTTCAGTCAGGTCGCGAACGCGAGTGTTGGCGTTGATACCGGTTTGAGCAACGATCTTCTGAGCTGTCGTGTTGCCAATACCAAAAATATATGTGAGCGCGATAACGACGCGCTTGTCACGAGGCAAGTCTACACCAGCAATACGTGCCATGTTTATTCGTGCACCTCCTTATTATCCTTGTTTTTGTTTATGCTTCGGGTTTTCGCAGATGACCATGACGTTGCCCTTACGTCTGATGACCTTGCATTTCTCGCAGATCGGTTTAACCGAAGGTCTGACTTTCATGGGATTTCCTCCTTATTTGAAGCGGTAAGTGATCCGGCCGCGGGTCAAGTCGTAAGGGGACAGCTCCACGGTGACTTTGTCGCCTGGCAGAATGCGGATGAAGTGCATCCGAATTTTACCGGAGACGTGCGCTAATATTTGATGTCCGTTCTCGAGCTCCACTTTGAACATCGCATTCGGAAGCGGTTCGATGACTTTACCTTCGACTTCAATTACATCTTCTTTGGCCACAGTCATTCTCCTTTCTCTTGCGCTTCTGCAGACGGCTGATTCTCGACATATTTAGCAATGGCGTATCGCAGCTTTCCATTCGTCACACGACCCGTCTCCCGAAGCGAGCCTGCAACCTCTTCGCTGATGATATCCAGCAGCTCCAAGTGAAGCAGATTCTTCTTCTTCGGCTGGTCGAACTTGCGCTTATCACCGTCGGCGATGTTGACGAAGCGTTCGTCTTCAACTCCGATGATAACGGCCAGCTTTCCAGCGTCCCTGCCACGCAAATTGCGGACAAGTTGACCTAGCTGCGGGGCGCCCTGTTGGTTCAATTCCACCCACCTGCACCTTCAACGGTAACGGTAGTCAGGGTTGCCGTGTAACGTGAATTCGTCGTAGAAGCACATAAGCTGCCGGAAAATCTGGTCCAGATGATCATCAGGACTGACCTCGCAGATGAGCATGAATCTCGGCGGTCACCGCTTGAATGTCTTGTTCGCCGTTCACTTCGTACAGGATCCCTTTGTTTCCGTAGAAATCAAGCAGAGGGGCGGTCTTGTTCAGATATTCATCCAAACGAGTGCCAACTTTCTCTTCCGTATCGTCCGAACGCTGATACAGCTCGCCGCCGCACTTGTCGCAGACGCCTTCCTGCTTCGGTGCGTTGAACATCACATGATAGGTAGCGCCGCAAGATCTGCAGATGCGTCGTCCTGTCAGACGGGCCAGCAGCAGGTTACGGTCAACCTTCAGATTAACGACGTGATTCAACGTTTTGCCTAGGGATGACAGCATTTCGTCCAATGCTTCGGCTTGCGCCAGCGTCCGCGGATAGCCGTCGAGCAGGAATCCTTTCGCGCAGTCCGGCTGTGCCAGACGCTCTTTCACGATTCCGTTCGTAATTTCATCCGGAACGAGCAGCCCTTTGTCCACATAAGACTTCGCTTCTACACCAAGCGGAGTGCCTTGGCTCATCGCTAGACGAAACGCATCACCGGTCGAAATATGCGGAATTTGAAATTCCTCTACGATTTTCTCCGCCTGAGTGCCTTTGCCTGCACCAGGAGGACCCATAAACAGTACGTTCACGTCCGATCTCCTCCATTACCCCTATGACTTACACGAAACAGCACAATAGGTGCCGACGCTTGAAACAAATTCAGAGCATCAGTACCTATTCGCTATTTGGTGATAAAGCCTTTATAGTGGCGCTTGATCAATTGGCTTTCGATTTGCTTCATCGTATCAAGTCCTACACCGACCATAATCAGCAGTGACGTGCCACCGACTGATGCAGCTTGCGGCAGACCGGCGATTGGAACGAGAATCATCGGCACAATCGAGATCAATGCCAGGAATATTGCACCGGACAAAGTAATCCGATTCATAACGCGAATCAGGTATACGGAAGTTGCTTTACCTGGACGAATGCCCGGGATATAGCCGCCGTTCTTTTTCATCTGATCCGCCATTTGCTCCGGATTCATCTGAACGAACGTGTAGAAGTACGTGAAGCCGATGATCATCAAAACATACAGCACCATTCCAAGCGGAGCGGTGTACGACAAGTTGTTGATGATCCAATCCGCAACCGGGTTCGTGCGCCAGTAGCTTGCAATCGTCGGCGGGAAAATCAGCAGCGACGAAGCGAAGATAACCGGGATAACACCCGCAGCGTTGACTTTAAGCGGGATATGCGTCGTTTGACCTCCGTACATTTTCCGTCCGACAACACGCTTGGCGTATTGAACAGGGATCTTGCGAACGCCCTGCTGGACGAAAATAACGCCTGCAATAAGCAGGATAATCACGATAAGTATCACTACGAGCTTCACAATGTTCAAGAACAACTGGTCGCCCGCAGTCGCGATTTGCGTTTGGTACAGTTGGCCGATACCTCTCGGTATACTCGCAACGATACCTGCGAAGATGATTATGGAAATACCGTTGCCGATGCCGTACTCGTTGATTTGTTCGCCGATCCACATCAAGAATGCGGTGCCCGCGGTCAATACGATGGCAATCAAAGCGTACGTCGTAAACGTCGGATCCAGAACCAGCTGCGCCCCGTAGAGGCGATTAAAGCCGATCGCTGTTGCGAAGGCTTGCACTAAACCTAAAATAATCGTTCCGTAACGCGTAATCTGTGCCAGCTTCCTGCGCCCGACTTCGCCTTCCTTCTGCCATTGAGTGAACTTCGGAATAACGTCCATTGACAGAAGGTTAACGATGATCGATGCCGTAACGTAAGGCATGATCCCTAAAGCGAAGATCGAGAACTGGAATAAGGCGCCGCCGGAGAACGTGTTGAGCAGGTTAAAAATAGCCGCGCCGCCCGATTGGTCTTGCATCTTCAATATCGTCGTATCGATGTTCGGCACCGGTACAAAGGAGCCGAGTCGATAAACGATAAGAATGAGAAGGGTGAACAAAATTCGTTTCCGCAAATCCTCTACCTTAAAGATATTGGATATGGTTCTGAACAATTAGATCACCTCGGTTTGACCACCGGCAGCTTGGATTTTCTCTACCGCAGATTGAGAGAACTTGTTGGCCTTCACTGTCAGTTTCACTGTCAGTTCGCCAGTACCAAGAATCTTAATGCCATCGAGTTGATCTTTAACAAGACCTGCTTGCTTCAGCAGTTCCGGAGTTACTTCCGTACCCGCTTCGAAAGCGTTCAGATCTTGCACGTTGACCACCGCATACTCAACGCGGAACGGATTGTTGAAGCCGCGCTTAGGAAGACGGCGGTACAACGGGTTCTGTCCGCCCTCGAAGCCGAGTCGTACGCCACCGCCGGAGCGAGCGTTCTGACCCTTATGACCGCGAGTCGACGTCTTACCCATGCCGCTACCTACACCGCGGCCTACACGCTTGCGAGTGTGGCGGGAACCTGGAGCCGAGCTCAGTTCATGCAATTTCATTGCTTGCACCTCCTCTAGGTTGAATTTGTGATTTATGCTTCGATTTGCTTAACTTCGACCAAGTGGCTGACCTTAACGACCATGCCGCGGATTGCTTCATTGTCGTTCTGAATGACAGTTTGATGCAGCTTACGCAGGCCGAGCGAGTTGACCGTTGCGCGCTGGGATTCCGGGCGGCCGATCAGGCTCTTCTTCAGGGTAATTTGCAATTTAGCCATCGTTACCCCTCCTTAACCTAGCAGTTCTTCTACGGATTTACCGCGAAGTTTCGCTACCTCGTCTGCACGCTTGAGGCGGCTCAGACCTTCGAGAGTAGCGTTTACCATGTTGATTGGGTTGTTCGATCCGAGCGACTTCGTCAGAATGTCGCCAACGCCGGCCAGCTCGAGTACGGCACGAACAGGGCCGCCTGCGATAACGCCTGTACCTTCGGAAGCAGGCTTCAGAAGAACCTTACCGGCGCCGAAGTGACCTTCAACCAGGTGAGGAATCGAAGTGCCGACGATCGGAACGTGAATCAGATTCTTCTTCGCGTCTTCGATGCCTTTGCGAATGGCGTCAGGAACTTCTGCCGCTTTGCCGATGCCCGCACCAACCCAGCCTTTGCCGTCGCCGACAACAACCAGTGCGCTGAAGCTGAAACGGCGTCCGCCCTTAACAACCTTCGCTACGCGATTCAGGGAGACCATCTTTTCAGTAAGCTCTAATGTATTAGGATCTACGCGCAAGTCGTTAACCTCCTTCAGTCTAAATTAGAATTCAAGCCCCGCTTCGCGGGCTGCGTCTGCCAATGCTTGCACACGGCCGTGATACAGATAGCCGCTGCGGTCAAATACGACCTTTTCGAAACCTTTCGCTTTCGCGCGCTGAGCGATCAGCTCGCCAACCTTCTTAGCAGCTTCAACGTTGCCGCCGTTGCCAAGTCCTTCGCGAAGTTCTTTATCTTGAGTCGACGCAGATGCCAGCGTTACGCCGGTCGTGTCGTCGATCAGTTGAGCGTACATATGCTTGGAGGAACGGAAAATGTTCAACCGAGGGCGCTCCGTAGTACCCGTGATTTTCTTGCGGACACGAAGGTGTCTCTTCAGACGAGCTTTGTTCTTATCGCCTTTAGTAATCATCCGGTTATGCACTCCTTTCAAGGTATTTCGACATGCTATCGGTTACGCGGCGCACGAGGTGCGCAGCGTTATTATTTCTTCTTACCAGCTTTACCTTCTTTACGAAGGATGCGCTCGTTTTCATACTTAATCCCTTTGCCCTTGTAAGGCTCAGGCTCGCGAACAGCACGAATCTTGGCAGCCGTTGCGCCGACAAGCTCCTTGTCGATGCCGCGAACGATGATGCGGTTGTTCGCAGGAACTTCGAACTCGATGCCATTGTCCGGAGTGAACTCAACCGGGTGGGAATAACCGACGTTCAGAACCAGCTTCTCACCGGCTTTGTTCGCACGGTAACCTACACCGACGAGGTCGAGTGCTTTGGCATAACCTTCAGTTACGCCGTTGATCATGTTAGCAACTACGCTGCGAGTCGTACCGTGCAAGGAGCGGTGAAGCTTGTGGTCGGAAGGACGCTCAACCGTGATCACGTTCTCTTCCACTACAATCTTCATATCCTTGTGCAGCTCGCGGCTCAGCGTTCCTTTCGGACCTTTCACCGTGATCAGCGTGTTATCCAAAGTAATGTTAACGCCATTCGGAATGGCGATTGGTTTACGACCAATACGGGACATGGTGACACCTCCATTCTTCTGTTAATGAATTACCACACGTAGCAGATAACTTCGCCGCCGGACTTGGCTTGACGAGCGTCTTTATCTGTCATGATACCCTTCGAAGTCGAGATGATGGCAATACCAAGGCCACCAAGTACACGAGGGATTTCTTGCGATTTCGTATATACGCGCAGACCCGGCTTGCTAATGCGCTTAAGACCGGAGATGACGCGCTCGTTGTTCGGACCGTATTTGAGGAACAAGCGGATAATGCCTTGCTTGTTGTCTTCTACGTACTCGGCATCACGAATGAAGCCTTCCTTCTTGAGGATCTCCGCAATCTCCTTCTTGATCTTAGAAGATGGGATTTCAACGGTTTCGTGACGCACAACGTTCGCATTGCGAATGCGTGTCAGCATATCTGCAATTGGATCGGACATAACCATGGGGTGAGAACCTCCTTCCCGTTATTCGCTAGATTACCAGCTTGCTTTTTTAACGCCGGGAATTTGACCTTTGTAGGCTAATTCACGGAAACAAATTCTGCAAATTTTGAACTTACGGAGCACCGAGTGAGGGCGGCCGCAGCGTTCGCAGCGCGTATATGCCTGCACTTTGAACTTCGGAGGACGCTGCTGCTTCACTTTCATCGAAGTTTTTGCCACTAAGTATTACACCTCCAGTACTTTAGGTTCCGTATCTTATTTCACGAAAGGCATGCCGAGTTGCGTCAGCAGCTCCCGGGATTCTTCGTCCGTACGAGCGGTAGTTACGATAACGATATCCATACCGCGAGTCTTGTCGACCTTGTCATACTCGATTTCTGGGAAGATCAATTGCTCTTTCAGACCGAGCGTATAGTTGCCGCGTCCGTCGAAAGCCTTGTTGGATACGCCGCGGAAGTCACGTACGCGCGGAAGCGCGATGTTGAACAGCTTATCCAGGAAGTAGTACATGCGGTCGCCGCGAAGCGTTACTTTCACGCCGATCGGCATGTTCTCACGAAGCTTGAAGCCTGCGATGGACTTCTTCGCACGTGTGATAACCGGCTTCTGACCGGCGATCTTCTGCATATCTTCAACTGCTGCGTCGAGCAGCTTGGAGTTGCCTGTTGCTTCACCAACACCCATGTTGATGACAACTTTCTCGATCTTCGGCACTTGCATTACCGTTGTATACGAAAACTTCTGCATCAGCGCAGGAGTTACTTCGTTAAGAAAACGATCCTTCAATCTTGCAGACATGAATTAATGGCCTCCTTTCTTGGCTTATCAATTAGTCGATCACTTCGCCGGATTTCTTAGCGACGCGAACTTTCTTGCCGTTCTCGAGCACTTTGTAGCCGATACGAGTCGGCTGGCCGCTCTTCGGATCGATCAGCATCACGTTCGATACGTGAATCGGAGCTTCCTTGGAAATGATGCCGCCTTGCGGATTCGCTTGGTTCGGCTTCTGATGCTTCTTGATCAGATTCACACCTTCAACCAGAACGCGGTTCTCGCGAGGGTAAGCTTCCAGGACGCGGCCCTTCTTGCCTTTATCTTTGCCGGAGATGACGAATACCGTATCGTCCTTCTTCACGTGCAATTTGTTGTTGTGGGATTCCAGAACTTTTTTCACTCTTGGCATGGTTTGCACCTCCTGCAACTTCGCGAATAACGAAGTTTATCGTACTACTGCTTTATTAGATAACCTCTGGCGCCAGAGATACGATCTTCATGAAATCACGGTCGCGGAGTTCGCGAGCGACAGGTCCGAAGATACGAGTACCGCGCGGGCTCTTGTCATCCTTCACGATTACGGCAGCATTCTCATCGAACGTGATGTAGGATCCGTCCTTACGACGTGCGCCGGTCTTCGTACGAACGATAACCGCCTTCACAACGTCACCCTTCTTGACAACGCCACCGGGTGTTGCTTCTTTCACCGAACAAACGATCATGTCACCGATGTTCGCTGTGCGGCGACCCGTACCACCCAGTACACGAATGCACATCAGCTGTTTCGCGCCGGAGTTGTCAGCTACTGCTAAGCGGGTAAAAGTTTGAATCATGGTTGCTCCTCCTTTCTTCCGTCACTGGCTTTCTTATACGATAACCGCTTTTTCCACGATTTCAACGAGTCTCCAAGTCTTGTCCTTGGACAACGGGCGAGTTTCCATGATTTTCACAGTATCGCCGATCTTCGCGTCGTTATTCTCATCGTGAGCTTTGAATTTCTTCGTATACTTGATGCGCTTATGGTACAGGTCATGCTTTTTGTACGTTTCGACAGCAACAACGATCGTCTTCGTCATTTTGTCGGAAACGACTTTACCAATAAGCGTCTTACGTTCATTGCGTTGAACTTCGCTCATGTAGAGGGCCTCCTCTCTGTTTCACTTAGCTAATGCCGAGTTCCCGTTCCCGCAGAACCGTCTTCGCGCGTGCAATGCTCTTGCGAACTTCGCGAATTTGGGTCGGGTTATCCAGTTGGCCTGTAGCCAATTGGAAGCGCAGATTGAACAACTCTTCTTTGAAGGAGTTGACTTTTTGTTCGATTTCGGCAGTGGTTAAGTTACGAAAATCAATTGCCTTCATTTGCTTCACCACCCACTTCGTCTCTCTTCACAAACTTCGTCTTGATCGGAAGCTTGTGCGAGGCAAGGCGCATTGCTTCGCGAGCGATTTCCTCGCTTACGCCGGCGAGCTCGAACAAGATTTTGCCCGGCTTCACGACGCATACCCACTTCTCAACGTTACCTTTACCGCTACCCATCCGCACTTCGAGAGGCTTCTGAGTGATAGGCTTCGAAGGGAAGATTTTGATCCATACTTTACCGCCACGCTTAATGTAACGGGTCATAGCAATACGAGCTGCCTCGATCTGACGGTTGGTTACCCAAGCCGGCTCAAGAGCTTGCAGACCGTATTCGCCGAACGCCACTTCCGTGCCGCCCTTTGCACGGCCCTTCATTGTGCCGCGGTGTTCCTTACGGTGTTTGACGCGTTTAGGCAATAACATGATCAGTTGCCTCCTTCCGTAGCAGCCTTTTCTTTCTTCTTCGCAGTCGGAAGAACTTCGCCACGGTAAATCCATACTTTAACGCCGATACGGCCGTATGTCGTGTGAGCTTCCGCTGTTCCGTAGTCGATATCCGCACGCAGCGTGTGCAGCGGAACCGTGCCTTCGCTATATCCTTCGGTACGAGCGATCTCGGCGCCGCCAAGACGTCCGCTTACCGATACTTTAATACCTTTTGCACCCGAACGAAGGGTACGCTGGATCGCTTGCTTCATTGCACGACGGAACGATACGCGGCGCTCGAGCTGTTGAGCGATGCTCTCTGCGACAAGTACCGAGTCCAGATCCGGAGTTTTGATCTCAGCGATGTTGATGTGTACTTTCTTGCCAGTCATGTTGGCGAGGTAAGTACGGATAACTTCTACTTCAGCGCCGCCCTTACCGATAACCATACCCGGCTTGGCAGTGTGAATCGTGATGCTGACGCGGTTCGCCGCACGCTCGATGTCAAAGCGGGATACTGCGCTGTCTTTCAGTTTATTTTTGAGGTATTCGCGGATTTTCACGTCTTCCATCAGCAGCGTGCCGAACTCTTTGTCGCCGGCATACCACTTGGATTCCCAATCGCGAATAATACCGATTCTAAGTCCTACTGGGCTTACCTTGTGACCCACACGTAATCCCTCCTTATTTTTCAGATACCACTACAGTGATGTGGCTGGTACGCTTATTAATTTTGCTTGCACGACCCATCGCACGAGGTGCGAAACGCTTCATTGTCGGTCCTTCGTTCACGTAAACTTGGGATACGACCAATTTGTTCGGGTCCATGGAGTAGTTATGCTCTGCATTCGCAATCGCCGAGTTCAGGATCTTCTCTACGATCAGGGAAGATGCTTTCGGCGTGTGGCGAAGGATCGCGATTGCATCGCCTACGTCCTTACCGCGGATCAGGTCGACGACCAGACGCGCTTTACGAGGCGCGATGCGCACGAAATTCGCTTGTGCTTTTGCTTGTGCCATGGATGTACCTCCTCTCGGAACGAAAAATGATATATTTTCGACCAGCCCGTGAGGGCTCGGTCTTAGCGCTTGCCGGTTTTCTTGTCGTCGTCGCCGTGACCCTTGTACGTACGAGTAGGCGCGAACTCACCGAGCTTGTGGCCAACCATATCTTCAGTCACGTAGACCGGTACGTGTTTACGACCGTCATACACACCGAATGTGTGACCCACGAATTGCGGGAAAATCGTGGAGCGGCGAGACCAAGTCTTCACTACCACTTTCTTGCCGCCTGCGTTCAGCTCTTCAACTTTCTTCAGCAGATGACCGTCGATAAACGGCCCCTTCTTCAAACTGCGACCCATGGATGATCCTCCTTCCGTATCAACCTTCTATACCGAACCGTTGCCGGATTACTTACGACGACGAACGATGTACTGGCTGGAAGCTTTCTTCTTCTTACGGGTTTTGAAGCCAAGCGTCGGCTTACCCCATGGCGACATTGGCGATTTACGTCCGATTGGAGCGCGGCCTTCACCACCACCGTGCGGGTGATCGTTCGGGTTCATGACGACACCGCGAACTTCAGGACGCTTACCGAGCCAGCGGCTGCGGCCTGCTTTACCGATGCTCACGAGCTCGTGGTCTTCGTTACCAACAGAGCCGATTGTAGCACGGCAAACGCGAAGAATTTTGCGAATCTCGCCGGAGGACAAACGAACGATTACATATTCGCCGTCTTTACCGAGGAGCTGAGCTTCCGTACCGGCTGCGCGAACCAACTGGCCGCCTTTGCCCGGCTTCAGCTCAATGTTGTGGATAACTGTACCGACCGGAATGTTTTCCATCGGAAGAGCGTTGCCCACTTTGATGTCCGAGTCAGAGCCCGACGTAATAACGTCGTCTACTTTCAGACCTTTTGGAGCGATGATGTAACGCTTCTCACCGTCTGCATAGTGGATCAGAGCGATGTTAGCGGAACGGTTTGGATCGTACTCGATTGTAGCAACGCGGCCTGGAATGCCGTCTTTGTTGCGTTTGAAGTCGATGATCCGGTACTTACGCTTATGTCCGCCGCCATGGTGACGAGTCGTGATTTTGCCCTGGTTGTTACGTCCCGCCTTCTTCGGCAGAGGAGCAAGCAGCGATTTCTCCGGTGTGGAGGTCGTGATTTCCTCGAACGTAGAAACGGACATCTGGCGTCTCGCCGGCGATGTAGGTTTATACTTTTTAATTGGCACTGGGATTCCCTCCTTACTCTTAAGGTGTTACCGGCTCAAAGAACTCCAGTTCTTTGCTGTCGGCACTTAGAGATACGATAGCTTTCTTCCATTCGGAAGTATATCCGGAATAGCGGCCATAACGCTTCGGCTTAGCCGGCATTCTGAGTGTGTTTACAGCTGTAACCTTCACTTTGAAGATCTGCTCGATAGCGAGCTTGATCTCGGTCTTATTCGCGCGCATATCAACTTCGAACACGTATTTCTTAGCAGCCATCAGGTCGCTCGTGCGTTCTGTGATGATCGGGCGCTTGATAATGTCGCGAGGATTCTTCATTGTGCAAGCACCTCCTCTACTTTCTGCACAGCGTCCTTCGTAATGATCAACTTGTCGTGGAACATTACGTCAAGAACGTTGATGCCATCGGCGGCTACGAATTTCACGCCTGGGATGTTGCGAGCGGACAGCGCTACATTGTCGTCATGGCTTGCGCCTACGATCAGCGCTTTGCTGTCGACTTTCAGATTGTTCAGGATTGCCACGAACTCCTTTGTTTTCGGAGTGCTCAGTGCGAGCGAATCAAGAACGATGATGTTGCTGGAAACAACCTTCGAGGAAAGAGCCGACTTAATCGCAAGGCGACGAACTTTCTTCGGAAGCTTGTAAGCATAGCTGCGAGGTGTCGGGCCGAATACGACGCCGCCGCCCTTCCACTGTGGCGAACGAATTGAACCTTGACGAGCGCGTCCTGTACCCTTCTGCTTCCAAGGCTTACGACCGCCGCCGCGGACTTCCGAACGACCTTTGACTTTATGAGTTCCTTGACGCAGAGAAGCTTGCTGCATCAGCACAGCTTCATGAATGGCATGAACGTGAGGCTCGAGACCGAATACGGCATCGTTCAATTCCACTTCACCCACCTGAGCGCCGGATACATTATATAAAGCTACTTTAGGCATTTGTGTTCCTCCTTTCCTTATTTCTTGATGGCCGATTTCACGCTTACGTAGCTGTTGCGAGGACCCGGAATGGAGCCGCTCACGAGGATGACGTTGCGTTCTGTATCGACTTTCACGATTTGAAGATTTTGAATCGTTACCGTTTCGTTACCCATATGTCCTGGGAGCTTCTTACCTTTCGGTACGCGGTTCGCGTCACGGATGATCGCGTTCGAACCGGAGCCGCGGTGGTAACCGGAACCGTGGGACATTGGTCCGCGGGACATACCGTGTCTCTTGATCGAGCCGGCGAAGCCTTTACCCTTGGATGTGCCTGTTACGTCAACAAATTCGCCTTCCGCGAATACGTCCGCCTTGATCTCTTGGCCAACTTCGTAAGCCGACAAGTCAACGCCGCGGAATTCCTTAATGTAGCGCTTAGGTGTTGCGCCAGCTTTCTTCGCGTGGCCCAACTCCGGTTTGTTGGCGTTCTTCTCTTTCTTATCGTCAAAACCGATCTGGATCGATTCGTAACCGTCGTTCTCTCCGTCTTTCTTCTGGAGCACGACGCAAGGGCCTGCTTGAATCACAGTAACCGGAACTACCGTTCCATCTTGTGCGAAGACTTGAGTCATCCCAAGCTTCTTCCCTAAGATACCTTTCATTGTTGACACCTCATTTCCTTCCCGTTTCTTCTATAGAAGAGATAATAGTCTTACAGTTTGATTTCGATATCTACACCGGACGGCAGATCCAAACGCATCAGAGCGTCAACCGTTTGCGGAGTTGGATTCAGGATGTCGATCAGACGCTTATGCGTGCGCTGCTCGAACTGCTCACGAGAATCCTTGTACTTGTGAACCGCACGGAGAATCGTCACCACTTGCTTCTCAGTCGGAAGCGGGATCGGACCGGATACACCTGCGCCGGAACGCTTTGCGGTTTCCACAATCTTCTCGGCGGATGCATCGATGATGCGATGATCATACGCCTTCAAACGGATACGGATTTTTTGCTTTGCCATTGTAATTCCCTCCTTCTATCGCCCAATTTCGGAATCGGACATACTCCGTGAAAATTCTCTGACGCCGCTCCATGGCAAAGGAGCCGGGTGTGTCAGCAACCTCTCACATCATCGCACAGTCACAGACCAACGTTCACTATTATACGAAATATGAATAGCAAAAGCAAGGAAAATCTCTACGATCGCCTAAAAAAAGCGAATGGGAGTTATTGGGCTTGGATTTGCGACTCATGGCTGCACTGCGGATTGGACTATGGGGGATTCCGGCTTTCTTGAATTCGTGTTTCTTCTATATAAATAGTACAAGGTGGAAACACGAATTCTAAAGCGCACGCTTCGCTCTCCACCCCTATAGCCCATCCTACGTTCAGCCATCCGCGCACATCGCCGGGCACCTGCAAAACTAACTCCCAAACCGCTCGGCTCACTTCGGGATAATGTTGGCCAAGATAATGCTTGCTTGCCCTGTTCTATCGTGTCTTTATGTTCGATTCACTTTGACCATAATATCAAGTTCAGGCGCCGTTTTCAAAGCGCAAATTCCACCAGCGATACCCGGCCTTTGCCCGGAGAATCGATGTCCGGATTCTCCGAGCTTCCATCCCCCTTTTTCGCTTAGGGGGATGAGGTGCGGGTGCACTTTGTACCGATCGTGGTGGCGGGACCGCGGAGCGGAGGATGGAATAGGGGGGGGGGGGGCGACTTTTAAAGTGCCGATCGGCCCGATCAAAACAAAGAAGCCCCCAGACGCCGAAAAGTCTGAGAGCTTCTGAATCCGCCGAAGCGAATTACTTCGTGATTGTTGCAACAGCGCCAGCGCCTACAGTACGGCCGCCTTCGCGAATCGCGAAGCGAGTGCCTTCCTCGATAGCGATCGGGGAGATCAGCTCAACGGTAACTGTGATGTTGTCGCCTGGCATAACCATCTCTGCGCCTTCTGGCAGGTTGATGATGCCTGTTACGTCAGTTGTACGGAAGTAGAACTGTGGACGGTAGCCTGTGAAGAAAGGCTTATGACGGCCACCTTCTTCTTTCGTCAGAACGTAGATTTGTGCAGTGAAGTTCGTGTGAGGCTTAACCGAACCCGGCTTTGCCAGAACTTGACCGCGCTCGATGTCTTTACGGTCTACACCGCGAAGCAGAGCACCGATGTTGTCGCCTGCTTGAGCTTGGTCAAGCAGCTTGCGGAACATCTCTACGCCCGTAACGACGGACTTGCGAGTTTCTTCTTGCAGACCAACGATTTCGATCTCGTCGGATACTTTGATCACGCCACGCTCTACACGGCCTGTAGCAACAGTACCGCGGCCTGTGATCGTGAACACGTCCTCGACCGGCATAAGGAAAGGCTTGTCCGTGTCGCGCTCTGGAGTTGGGATGTAGGAGTCGATGTGCTCGAACAGCTCAACGATCTTGTCAGCCCAAGGACCGTCTGGGTTCTGCAGAGCTTCACGAGCTGCGCCGCGAACGATTGGAGTGTCGTCGCCTGGGAACTCGTACTCGTTCAGCAGGTCGCGAACTTCCATCTCTACCAGTTCCAGAAGCTCTTCGTCTTCAACCATGTCGCACTTGTTCAGGAATACGACGATGTAAGGAACGCCTACCTGACGGGACAGCAGGATGTGCTCGCGAGTTTGCGGCATTGGGCCGTCAGCTGCGGATACTACCAGGATTGCGCCGTCCATTTGTGCTGCGCCGGTGATCATGTTTTTAACATAGTCGGCGTGCCCTGGGCAGTCAACGTGTGCGTAGTGGCGGTTAGGAGTCTCGTACTCAACGTGTGCAGTCGAGATCGTAATACCGCGCTCGCGCTCTTCTGGAGCCTTGTCGATTTGGTCGAATGCTACAGCTGCACCGCCGTATTTCTTAGCAAGTACAGTCGTGATCGCTGCAGTCAGCGTAGTTTTACCATGGTCAACGTGACCGATTGTGCCGATGTTAACGTGCGGCTTATTACGTTCGAATTTTGCCTTTGCCATTTCAAACATTTCCTCCTTAGAGTTCTATTTTCTTATTATAAATTAAGCGCCTTTGTTCTTGGAGATAATTTCTTCCGCGATGGACTTAGGCACTTCTTCATAATGCGAGATTTCCATGGAGTAGGTTCCACGGCCCTGTGTACGGGAACGAAGTGTTGTGGAGTAACCGAACATCTCGGACAACGGCACCTTGGAACGAATGAACTGCGCGCCATGCTTGGCGTCCATACCTTCGATCCGGCCGCGGCGGGAGTTCAGGTCGCCCATAACGTCGCCCATGTACTCTTCCGGCACTTGTACTTCTACTTTCATGATCGGCTCAAGCAGAACCGGCTTACACTTCTCAGCAGCTGCCTTCAGAGCCATAGAACCAGCGATCTTGAACGCCATCTCCGAGGAGTCGACATCGTGGTAGGAACCGTCAACGACGACTGCCTTGATATCAACCAACGGGAAGCCGGCAAGAACACCGTTCTTCATAGACTCTTCGATACCAGCTTGAATCGGAGCAACGAATTCCTTCGGAATCGAGCCGCCGACAATCTTGCTCTCGAACTGGAAGCCAGTACCCGGCTCGAGCGGTTCGAACTCAACCCAGCAATGGCCGTATTGACCGCGTCCGCCGGACTGGCGAACAAACTTGCCTTCGACTCTCGCTGGTTGGCGGAACGTTTCGCGGTAAGCAACCTGCGGCTTACCTACGTTGGTTTCTACCTTGAACTCGCGAAGCATACGGTCAACGATAATCTCCAGGTGAAGCTCGCCCATACCTTGGATAATCGTTTGGCCAGTTTCTTCGTCTGTATAGTAACGGAATGTCGGATCTTCTTCCGCAAGCTTGGAGAGCGCGTTGCCCATCTTGTCTTGGTCCGCTTTGGACTTCGGCTCGACGGCAATCGAGATAACCGGCTCAGGGAAATTCATCGATTCCAGAACTACCGGATGCTTCTCATCGCACAGCGTATCGCCCGTGATCGTATCTTTCAGACCTACGGCTGCCGCGATATCACCAGCGTATACCTCGGAGATTTCTTGACGGCTGTTCGCATGCATCTGAAGGATACGCCCGATTCTTTCGCGCTTGCCCTTCGTTGCATTAAGCACGTAGGAACCGGAAGTGATGACGCCGGAATACACGCGGAAGAACGTCAGCTTACCTACATAAGGGTCTGTAGCGATTTTGAACGCCAGTGCCGAGAACGGCTGGTCGTCTGCCGACTTACGAGTAACTTCCGTACCATCTTCCAGAACGCCCTTGATATCAGGAACGTCGATTGGAGCAGGCAGGTAGTTTACAACGGCATCCAGCATCAGCTGTACGCCTTTGTTCTTGTAAGAGGAACCGCAGATAACCGGGAAGATCTTCACTTCGCAAACACCCTTACGGAGCGCAGCTTTGATCTCTTCGACCGTCAGCTCTTCGCCGTCCAGGTATTTCATAGTGAGCTCTTCGTCCAGTTCAGCCACTTTCTCAACGAGCTCCAGACGAAGTTCTTCCACTTTGTCCTTCAGCTCGGCAGGAATTTCAATTTGAACGATATCTTTACCAAGGTCATCATTGTATTGGTAAGCAACTTGTTCAACCAGGTCAATGATGCCGGTAAACTCGTTCTCAGCGCCGATTGGCAGCTGAATCGGAACAGCGTTAGCACCGAGCTTCTCGCGCATTTGCTGAACGGCTCCGAGGAAGTCGGCACCGATGATGTCCATTTTGTTGACATAAGCGATCCGCGGTACACCGTAACGGTCAGCTTGACGCCATACCGTCTCGGACTGCGGTTCTACGCCTTCCTTCGCACTGAATACGCCAACGGCGCCGTCAAGTACGCGGAGGGAGCGCTCTACTTCAACCGTAAAGTCTACGTGCCCTGGTGTGTCGATGATGTTAATGCGGTGGCCTTTCCATTGAGCTGTCGTAGCAGCAGACGTAATCGTAATTCCGCGCTCCTGCTCTTGCTCCATCCAGTCCATCGTCGCCGCACCTTCATGAACCTCACCGATCTTGTGCACTTTACCCGTGTAGAACAAGATACGTTCTGTCGTGGTCGTTTTGCCAGCGTCGATGTGGGCCATAATGCCGATGTTGCGAGTGTCCTTCAAGGAGAACTCTCTTGGCATGGGTCAAACTCCTTTCCCTCTCAAAGGGTAGAACAATAGGATTACCAGCGGTAGTGTGCGAACGCTTTGTTGGCTTCAGCCATCTTGTGCGTATCTTCACGCTTCTTCACAGAAGAGCCGGTATTGTTGCTAGCATCGATAATTTCGTTAGCCAGACGCTCTTCCATCGTCTTCTCGCCGCGCAGGCGGGAGTAGTTGACGAGCCAGCGAAGGCCAAGCGTCGTACGGCGCTCAGGCTTCACTTCGATTGGAACCTGGTAGTTCGCACCACCTACACGGCGAGCTTTAACCTCCAGGACTGGCATAATATTTTTGATAGCAGCCTCGAAAACCTCCATCGGCTCTTTGCCCGTGCGATCTTGCACGATCTCGAACGCATTATAGAGAATTTTCTGTGCCACCCCTCTTTTTCCATCGATCATGATGCGGTTGATGAGGCGGGTCACGAGCTTGCTATTATAAATCGGATCCGGCAATACGTCTCTTTTCGGTACGGGACCTTTACGAGGCATAGTTATCCCCCTTTCTCACATATTTCATTCCATGATATTCCTAGCTTGCGCTGATAGATTAAGACTTCTTCGCTTTCGGACGCTTCGTTCCGTATTTGGAACGAGCTTGCATCCGGTTGTTCACGCCGGAAGTATCCAGTGCGCCGCGAACGATGTGATAACGCACACCCGGAAGGTCCTTAACACGGCCGCCGCGGATCAACACGACGCTGTGCTCTTGCAGGTTATGTCCGATTCCCGGAATGTAAGCTGTAACCTCAACGCGGTTCGTCAGACGTACACGCGCATATTTACGAAGGGCCGAGTTCGGCTTCTTCGGAGTCATTGTGCCTACACGAGTGCAAACGCCGCGCTTCTGCGGAGCGCTCAGATCGGTTTGCTCACGCTTCAGAGCATTGAAACCTTTCTGCAACGCAGGCGATTTAGACTTATACACCTTCGCTTGACGACCCTTGCGAACGAGCTGATTAATTGTTGGCATATCGCCACCTCCTCCCTAAAATCCCATAAACATTGTAGCTTGCCATTTCAAGCCCACAGACCCAGGCGAATCGTAAATGAACATAAGGAAATGTTTCCACCGCCGTCTCCGACAGCAAAAACATCAGCATGCCTCTATTCATTCACCACAGCGACCATAGCCGCTCCGACTTCAATCCCACACGCTTTACCGAGTAGTTTCATCGAATCCACGTAGGTGACCGCAACCCCCATCTTACGGCAGAGGTTTACCATCTTACTCGTGATTCGCGGATCTGCATCTTTCGCTACGAATACCTCCGCCGCTTGCCCGGCCTCAACGGTCTTCATCGCTTGCTTGGTGCCGATGGTCAATTTCGCCGCCTGTTTGACTTTATCATAAGACATGAGTCATATCCTCCAAAGTACAGGGAGCCTACACACAAGGCACACTTTGATATATTAGCAAAATGGGTATACCGTGTCAAGAAAGAACACAGTCTCCACGAATATTTAACAATAGCTTCATAGAAGCTGCCATTATTTTCGCGGAGACTTGTTCTAAACACCATTATTCGACAGCAACGGTCTCCATTTCAGCGCCTTCAGTTGCTTCCGGCACTTCGTTCGGATCTTTAATGCGGATGTTGCGGTAGCGAGCCATTCCCGTACCTGCAGGAATCAGCTTACCGATAATGACGTTCTCTTTCAGACCCAGCAGCTGGTCGACCTTCCCCTTGATTGCGGCGTCGGTCAGTACGCGAGTGGTTTCCTGGAACGATGCCGCGGACAAGAACGAATCCGTCTCGAGAGACGCCTTCGTAATACCGAGCAGCACAGGCTTAGCAACAGCCGGCTCGGCTCCGGAGAACAGAACGTCGCGGTTAGCAGCTTCATATTCATGCATGTCGACGAAAGAGCCCGGCAGCAGCACGGTGTCACCCGCATCAACGACACGGATTTTGCGCAGCATCTGACGAATCATAACCTCGACGTGCTTATCGTTAATTTCTACACCCTGGTTCCGGTATACGCGCTGAACTTCCTGAAGGATATAGTTCTGCACGCCGCGGATCCCTTTAATGCGCAGCATTTCTTTCGGATCGATCGAGCCTTCGGTCAGCTCGTCGCCTGCCTCAATCTCTTGACCGATCGAAACGCGTACGCGGGAACCGAACGGAACGGCATACGTCTTCGACTCGGCTTCGCCCTCGACCACGATCTCGCGGCGGTCCTTCGCTTCGCGAATTTCCGTCACTTTGCCGTCGATCTCGGAGATGATCGCCTGGCCTTTCGGATTGCGCGCCTCGAACAGCTCCTGAATACGCGGCAAACCTTGCGTAATATCATCGCCGGCAACACCGCCGGTATGGAATGTACGCATCGTAAGCTGGGTACCCGGCTCGCCGATCGACTGGGCTGCAATAATACCGACAGCTTCCCCGATTTCGACGTGCTGACCCGTTGCCAGATTCCGGCCGTAGCAGCGTTTGCACACGCCATGGCGGGAGCGGCAGCTAAGCACGGAACGAATTTGCAGCTTCTCTACGCCGGCTTTCACGATCTTGTCTGCCAATGTAGCATCGATCAGCTCGTTGCGGCCGCAGATTACTTCGCCGGTTTGCGGATGACGAACCGTTTCGAACGAATAACGTCCTTCGATACGATCGTACAGATCCTCGATAACCTCGTTGCCGTCTTGAATCTTCGTCACGATAAACCCTTTATCCGTACCGCAATCCTCTTCGCGGACGATAACGTCCTGCGCAACGTCGACCAGACGACGCGTGAGGTAACCGGAGTCGGCGGTACGAAGCGCCGTATCGGCAAGACCTTTACGCGCACCGTGCGTGGAGATGAAGTACTCGAGTACCGTCAGGCCTTCACGGAAGTTCGACTTAATCGGGAGCTCAATAATTTTACCGGACGGATTAGCCATCAGACCGCGCATGCCGCCCAGCTGGGTGATCTGCGACTTGTTACCGCGCGCCTTCGACTCCACCATCATGTTGATGGAGTTGTACTTGTCGAGCGATTTCATCAGGATATCCGTAATCTCGTCCTTCGCCTTCGACCAGATCGCGATGACGCGGTCATAGCGCTCTTCGTCGGTAATCAAGCCGCGGCGGTACTGATTCGTAACCGTCTTGACCTTCTCGTCGGAATCCTTCAGGATCGCAACCTTCTCCTGCGGAACAACGACGTCCGCAACCGCAACCGTAATGCCGGCACGTGTGGAGTAGGTGAATCCGAGTTCCTTGATTTTATCGAGAATCATCGATGTTTGCGTCGTCTTATATCTGCGGAAGCACTCGCCGATGATCGAGCCGAGATACTCTTTGCCGACCGCTTTCTCTTCCGGCAGATCTTCCATCACCTTGCGGAGATCGGCACCCTTCTCGTACACAAAGTACTTCTCCGGCGTACCGTTCAGCAGGTTCGTCTTCGTCGCCTCATTGATATAAGGGAAGTCGGACGGGAATATCTCGTTGAAAATAATTTTGCCGACGTTCGTAATCAGCATCGCGTTCTGCTGCTCATCGGTAAAGCTCGTTTTGTTCAGAGCCTTAACCGGAATCGCAACGCGCGCATGAAGCGAAGCACGACCGGTCTGATAAGCGGAGAACGCTTCGTTGACCGTGCGCAAAATTTGACCGGCGCCTTTGCCCCTCTTGTTGTCCATAGTCAAGTAGAAGGAACCGAGAACCATGTCCTGTGAAGGAGTAACGACCGGCTTGCCGTCCTTCGGGTTCAAAATGTTGCCCGACGCCAGCATCAGGATGCGGGCTTCGGCTTGCGCTTCTGCGGACAGCGGCACGTGAACGGCCATCTGGTCGCCGTCGAAGTCGGCGTTATATGCCGTACATACGAGCGGATGCAGCTTGATCGCGCGGCCTTCCACCAGAATCGGCTCAAACGCCTGGATGCCGAGTCTGTGAAGCGTAGGCGCACGGTTCAGCAGAACCGGATGCTCCTTAATGACTTCCTCGAGAACGTCCCAGACCTCAGGGGAGACGCGCTCAACCTTGCGCTTCGCACTCTTGATGTTGTGCGCAAGACCTTTATTCACGAGCTCCTTCATGACGAACGGCTTGAACAGCTCAAGCGCCATCTCTTTCGGGAGTCCGCACTGGTACATCTTCAAATTCGGCCCTACGACGATAACCGAACGACCGGAGTAGTCAACGCGTTTACCGAGCAGGTTTTGACGGAAACGTCCCTGCTTACCCTTCAACATATGGCTGAGCGACTTCAGCGGACGGTTGCCCGGACCCGTTACCGGACGGCCGCGGCGGCCGTTGTCGATCAAAGCGTCAACCGCTTCCTGCAGCATGCGCTTCTCGTTCTGGACGATAATGTCCGGCGCCCCAAGATCAAGCAGGCGCTTCAAACGATTGTTCCGGTTAATCACGCGACGGTACAGATCGTTCAGGTCGGATGTGGCAAAACGGCCCCCATCGAGCTGAACCATCGGACGAAGCTCCGGCGGGATGACCGGCAGTACGTCCAGCACCATCCAATCCGGACGGTTCTTGGAGTTACGGAATGCTTCCATAACTTCCAGGCGCTTGATCGCACGGTTACGGCGCTGGCCCTGAGCCGTCTTCAGCTCTTCCTTCAGCGTATCGACTTCGCGGTCGATATCGATATCCTGGAGCAGCTTCTTAACGGCTTCAGCACCCATGCCCGCTTGGAAAGCATAGCCGTACTTCTCGCGGTAGCTGCGGTACTCCTTCTCGGAAAGCAGCTGCTTCTTCTCCAGCGGCGTATCGCCCGGATCGGTTACTACATACGATGCAAAATAGATGATCTCCTCGAGCGAGCGCGGCGACATGTCGAGCGCCAAACCCATACGGCTTGGAATCCCTTTGAAGTACCAAATATGGGAGACCGGAGCGGCGAGCTCGATATGGCCCATCCGCTCACGGCGTACTTTTTGACGGGTTACTTCGACGCCGCAGCGATCGCAGACAACGCCTTTATAACGGACGCGCTTGTACTTGCCGCAATGACATTCCCAGTCCTTGGTCGGTCCGAAAATTTTCTCGCAGAACAAGCCTTCCTTCTCCGGCTTTAACGTTCTGTAGTTGATGGTTTCGGGCTTCTTGACTTCCCCACGGGACCAGGAGCGAATCTTATCCGGCGATGCCAAGCCGATTTTCATAAACTCAAAGTTGTTGACGTCCATCAGGAGCAACCCTCCTTGGGAGAAATATAGCTTGCTGGCGGTAACTATCGTTTATTCAACGCCGAGCTCGGCGCCTTCAAGATTCAAATTCAGCTTGTCGGACGATACGTCCTCGTCGTCGTCGATTTCCTTCATCTCGATCTCTTCTTCGTCGCCGGACAGGATCTTGACGTCCATACCCAAGCTCTGAAGCTCTTTGATCAATACCTTGAAGGATTCCGGTACGCCCGGCTCCGGCACGTTCTCGCCCTTCACGATCGACTCGTACGTCTTCACGCGGCCGACAACGTCGTCCGACTTGACCGTAAGAATCTCTTGGAGCGTATAAGCCGCACCGTATGCCTCGAGGGCCCACACTTCCATCTCACCGAAGCGCTGACCGCCGAACTGCGCTTTACCGCCGAGCGGCTGCTGCGTAACGAGCGAGTAAGGTCCGGTGGAGCGAGCATGGATTTTATCGTCGACCATGTGCGCGAGCTTGATCATGTACATGACGCCTACGGTGACTTCGCGTTCAAACGCATCGCCCGTACGGCCGTCGTACAGAATCGTTTTACCGTTGCGCTGCATGCCGGCTTCTTCCATCGTATCGAACACGTCATACTCGCGCGCGCCGTCGAATACCGGCGTTGCGGTATGGATGCCGAGCAGACGGGCGGCCATGCCCAAGTGAACCTCAAGCACCTGACCGATGTTCATCCGGGACGGTACGCCGAGCGGATTCAGAACAACTTCAACCGGCGTTCCGTCCGGCAGGAAAGGCATATCTTCTTCCGGCATGATCCGCGCGATAACCCCTTTGTTTCCGTGGCGTCCGGCCATCTTATCGCCTTCAGAGATTTTACGCTTCTGGGCAATATAGACGCGAACAAGCTGGTTTACGCCAGGAGGCAGCTCATCGCCGTTCTCGCGGGTAAACACCTTCACATCAACGACGATACCGTCCGTACCGTGCGGAACACGCAGCGACGTATCGCGCACTTCACGCGCCTTCTCACCGAAGATCGCATGCAGCAGGCGTTCTTCCGCAGTCAGCTCGGTTACGCCCTTCGGCGTTACTTTACCGACCAAGATGTCGCCGGCGCCGATCTCCGCACCGACGCGGATAATGCCGCGCTCGTCGAGATTTTTCAGCGCGTCTTCGCCCACGTTCGGGATATCGCGAGTAATCTCTTCAGGTCCGAGCTTCGTATCGCGCGCTTCGGATTCGTATTCTTCAATGTGGATCGACGTGTACACGTCTTCCTTCACAAGCTTCTCGCTCAGCAGGATCGCATCCTCGTAGTTGTAACCTTCCCATGTCATGAAGGCAACGACAACGTTGCGGCCCAGCGCCAATTCGCCCTGCTCCGTGGACGGTCCGTCGGCGAGAATGTCGCCCGGCTTCACGATGTCACCCTTACGGCAGATCGGACGCTGATTCACGCACGTTCCCTGGTTGGAGCGGATGAACTTGTGCAGCTTATATTTCACCAAGTTGCCGCTGACGGTTTTGCCGTCAACCGTCTCTTGACGCCGCAGCCAAATCTCGTTGGCAGAAACTTTCTCGATAACACCGTGATATTTGGATACAATACATACCCCGGAGTCCTTAGCCGACTTATGCTCCATACCGGTGCCGACCAGAGGCGCCTTCGGAATCAGAAGCGGAACGGCCTGACGCTGCATGTTCGAGCCCATCAGCGCACGGTTGGAGTCATCGTTCTCGAGGAACGGAATGAGCGCCGTCGCGACGGAAACGACCTGCTTCGGAGAGACGTCCATATAGTCTACGCGCTCAATCGGAAGAATGAGGTGCTCATCCTTGTAACGGACAATAACACTGTCATTCGCAAACTTGCCTTCTTCGGTCAACACTTCGTTCGCCTGAGCGATAACGTAGTTATCCTCTTCGTCCGCAGTGAGGTACGAAATTTGATCGGTAACAACACCCGTCTTCGGATCAACCCGGCGATACGGCGCTTCAATAAAGCCATACTCGTTAATGCGGGCAAACGTCGATAACGAGTTGATCAGACCGATGTTCGGACCTTCCGGCGTCTCAATCGGGCACATCCGGCCGTAGTGAGAGTGGTGAACGTCACGAACCTCAAAGCCCGCGCGTTCCCGCGTCAGACCGCCCGGACCCAGTGCGGACAGACGGCGCTTGTGCGTCAGCTCGGCGAGCGGATTCGTCTGGTCCATAAACTGCGACAGCTGTGAGCTTCCGAAGAACTCCTTGATCGATGCGATAACCGGACGAATGTTGATCAGCGCTTGCGGCGTAATGACGTTAGCGTCTTGAATCGACATCCGCTCACGTACGACGCGCTCCATCCGGGACAAACCGATGCGGAACTGGTTCTGCAGCAATTCGCCGACCGAACGCAGACGGCGGTTGCCGAGATGGTCGATATCATCCGTGCTGCCGATACCATGCAGAAGGTTCATGAAGTAGTTGATCGATGCAATGATGTCGGCTGGCGTAATATTTTTAACACTCTTATCAATGAAACCGTTGGAGATGACCTTCACGATCTTGCCATCTTCATTCGGTGAATACACGCTGATGCATTGAACCGGAATATCGTTCGAATCGGTCACGCCGTTAGGAACGGTGTATTCCTTGCTGCCGATCCCCTTCTCCAAGTGCGGCAGCAGCTCATCCAGCACACGGCGATCGAGCAGCTGGCCCGCTTGCGCGAGAATTTCGCCTGTCTCCGAATCAACCAACGTCTCCGCGAGCCGCTGATTAAACAGACGGTTCTTGATATGCAGCTTTTTGTTGATTTTGTAACGACCAACGTTCGCCAGATCATAACGCTTCGGATCGAAGAAACGAGCGATCAGCAAGCTTCTTGCGTTATCCAGCGTAGGCGGCTCGCCCGGACGAAGGCGCTCATAAATTTCGATCAGCGCTTTATCCGTCGAATCCGTATTATCCTTGTCGAGGGTGTTGCGGATGTACTCGTCATCGCCGAGAAGATCGATAATCTCCGCATCCGTACCGAAGCCTAGTGCGCGCAGCAGTACGGTAACCGGGATTTTCCGCGTACGGTCGATCCGGACATAAATGATGTCCTTCGCATCGGTTTCCAGCTCCAGCCATGCGCCGCGGTTCGGAATAACGGTAGCCGTATACGTCTTCTTGCCGTTCTTATCGACTTTCGTACTATAATAAACGCTGGGTGAGCGAACGAGCTGGGATACGATTACGCGCTCGGCACCGTTAATAATAAACGTACCGGTGTCGGTCATAATCGGGAAGTCGCCCATAAACACTTCTTGCTCTTTCACTTCGCCGGTTTCCTTGTTAATAAGACGAACCTTGACCCGCAGAGGCGCGGCGTAAGTGACGTCGCGTTCCTTCGATTCATCGACGGAATACTTAGGCTCACCTAAGCTATAGTCGATGAATTCCAGCACCAAGTTCCCGGTAAAATCTTGAATCGGCGAAATGTCCTGAAACATCTCACGAAGACCTTCCTCCAAAAACCACTCATACGATTTCTGTTGGATTTCGATCAAGTTCGGGATTTCGAGCACTTCATTAATGCGTGCATAAGTTCTACGCTTCCGTCGACCAAATTGAACAAGCTGTCCCGCCAACTTCGATTCACCCCTCAAGTCTGCTTCAATTCGTAAAAACAAAGAAAAACGTCCAGCGACGTAGTTCACAGTTGTATCAGCTATGGGAAGTTTTTCTTGCCGAACGTGACCATTGTGTGCTTTAATAACAGCAAACACTTGTTTCGTCCGGCTATGAACTTTCATCCCCTCAGCGCGAGCCCGTCCTAGGAGGAACCGGCAGCTTTCGAGGGATTTCGCAGTTTCCAACCATTACTACTCATCATGTTAGAGTTTCCCAAAATTTTAACATTATACGCGAGCGTCAAAATTTTATTCACCACTCCTCGAAAAAACTTCTTGACATTTGCAAGAATATCGACACGACGAGCAATTTTAATGCTGACATTTTCTAATAATACCATACAGCCCAAGTCAAGTCAAACTTTTTCCCTCGCTGTCAACCTCTTGACGAATTGCGCGAAATATTTTATATCCCTTATCCCGGTCCACCTCTTGCACCTCGCCAAAGATCGACTCCAGCTTCGAGAACGCCGAAGGCGCTCCTTGCTTCTTTTGAATAACGACCCACAGCGATCCGCCAGGCTTCAACACCTCATACGAATCAGCAAAAATACGATGAACCGTCTCTTTGCCGGCCCGAATCGGCGGGTTCGTCAGAACAACGTCGAATCGCCGCTCCTTGACTTCCTCCAGCAAATCGCTCTGCAGCACCGTTACATTCCGGATTCCGTTGCGTTCGGCGTTGCGTTTGGACAGCGCTATCGCCCGCTCGTTAATGTCGACCATCACGACATGACCTTCATTCGCCAGCAGCGCTGCCGATAAGCCGATCGGTCCATAGCCGCAGCCAACGTCCAGCACTTCCGAATCAGCCGTCAGCTGCATCGTTTCAATCAGCAGCCTGCTGCCGAAGTCGACACCTTCTTTGGAAAATACCCCGGCATCCGTAACAAACGATAACGTCCTTCCGCGAAGCTTCGCTTCAATCGTCTGCTCGTCATGAGCCACGGCCGGACTCTTCGTATAATAATGATCCCCCATTCCCATACCCCCTTATATGCAAAAATGAACCTCTTGCGTTGACAGCCAAGAGGTCCATTCTTATAGGTTCAAAGCGAAATTACTTCACTTCTACAGTTGCGCCAGCTTCAGTCAGCTTAGCTTTGATAGCTTCTGCATCGTCCTTGGAAGTCTTCTCTTTGATCGGCTTCGGTGCGCCGTCAACGAGGTCCTTCGCTTCTTTCAGGCCGAGGCCTGTGATTTCGCGAACGACTTTGATAACGTTGATTTTGGATGCGCCTGCGTTCGTCAGGATAACGTCGAACTCAGTTTGCTCAGCAACTTCAGCTGCTGCGCCGCCGCCTGCAACAACAGCTACTGGAGCTGCTGCAGTTACGCCGAATTCTTCTTCGATTGCTTTCACGAGATCGTTCAGTTCAAGAACGGTCATGCCTTTAATGGCTTCAAGGATTTGATCTTTAGACATTTGTTTAAACCTCCATTATTGTTTGTTGTATAACAGTGCAAATCTATACATTCGCCGTCTTCATCGACTTACGCTTCTTGCGCGCCGCCCTCTTGCTTCTCCGCCACGGCTTTAACCGCAAGCGCGAAGTTGCGCATAGGAGCTTGGAGCACGCTGAGCAACATGGAGAGCAAACCTTCGCGGGAAGGCAGGTTCGCCAGTGCTTGGATTTGGTCCAAACCTACGACTTTACCTTCAACTACGCCGCCTTTTACCTTCAGAGCGTCGTTCTTCTTTGCGAAATCCGTCAGGATCTTCGCCGGAGTTACAACGTCGTCTTTGCAGAACGCGATAGCAGTAGGACCTGTCAGATGCTCATCCAGAGCGGACAGTTCGGCATTCGCCGTTGCACGGCGAGCCAGAGTGTTTTTCAAAACTTGGAACTCGACGCCTGCTTCGCGGAGCGACTTACGCAGCTGCGTTACTTGAGCAACAGTCAGGCCGCGGTAGTCGGTAACGATTGTGCAGGAGTAATCTTTCAGCTTTTCTGTCACTTCAGCGACAGCTTGCGCTTTCTCCTGAAGTACTTTTGCGTTAGGCACTATAAACACCTCGCTTCTTGTTTAGTACGTTAGCATTCCTTATAAATCCCGGCAGGGCCATAAGAAATGCCTTCGTAGACACTACGAAGGCATGATCGGTTACGCTGAAGTTTCTAAGGTGAAACTACGCATCTATCATAACACCTCGGCAGGAAATTAAGCTCTTGCAGGAGCACCTGCTGTCTACGGTCTCTTATTCGATTGGACATTACCTAGCAAGGTTAGCATTTCGAACTGACAAAGTCAATCGGAAGTGCTTTCCTGCTTCCATTAGCGCAGGGCAGCTGCGTTGACGCGAACAGCCGGACCCATCGTCGAGCTAACCGCTACGTTCTTCAGGTATACACCTTTAGCAGCAGCAGGCTTCGCACGGTTCAGAGCGTCGATCAGAGCGCGGAAGTTCTCTTGAAGCTTCTCAGCATCAAAGGACACCTTGCCGATCGGAGCGTGGATCTGACCCGCTTTGTCGAGACGGTATTCGATTTTACCAGCCTTAATTTCTTGAACGGCCTTCGTTACGTCGAACGTTACAGTGCCGGCTTTCGGGTTAGGCATAAGACCTTTACCACCGAGCAGACGACCGAGCTTACCCACTTCGCTCATCATATCCGGAGTAGCTACGCAGACGTCGAAGTCGAACCAGCCTTGTTGAATGCGGTTGATCAGGTCAGCATCGCCGACAAAATCAGCGCCAGCCGCTTCAGCTTCCTTCGCCTTGTCACCTTTCGCGAATACGAGAACGCGCTTTGTTTTACCAGTGCCGTGCGGGAGTACGACGACGCCGCGAACGTTCTGGTCTTGTTTTCTCGGATCTACGCCGAGACGGACAGCTACGTCGACAGTCTCGTCGAACTTAGCTGTTGCAGCTTTCTTAACGAGCTCAATGGCTTCGTTAGCTTCATATAACGCTTCTGCGTCGATGAGCTTCGCTGCTTCGCTGTATTTCTTGCCGTGTTTAGCCATGTTGAAGCTCCTCCTTTGTGGTATTAGCGGAATATCCTCCCACTGTTGGCGGAAACGGCCGACGCCGCTCCGCAGGTATTGCATTAGTCTTCAATAACGACGCCCATGGAACGAGCTGTTCCTTCAACCATGCGCATTGCAGCCTCAACGGATGCAGCGTTCAGGTCAGGCATTTTTTGCTCGGCGATCTCGCGAACTTTCGCGCGCTTAATCGTAGCAACCTTCTTCTTGTTCGGTTCGCCGCTGCCCTTATCGATACCAGCAGCTACACGAAGCAATACAGCAGCCGGAGGAGTTTTCGTTTCGAATGTGAACGAACGGTCTTCGAAAACGGAAATTACAACCGGAATGATCAGACCTGCTTGATCCGCTGTGCGAGCATTGAATTCTTTACAGAACGCCATGATATTCACACCAGCTTGACCGAGTGCAGGACCGATTGGCGGAGCTGGGTTCGCTTTACCAGCAGGAACTTGCAGCTTAACCATCTTAATTACCTTCTTAGCCATGTCAGACACCTCCTTGCCGTAGTGTGGTCCGAACTACTCCATAACAACCGCGCGCCGTGTGTCGCAGCGGTTGCCGTGCCGATCCGAAGATCTACACTTTCTCCACTTGACCGAAATCAAGCTCAACCGGAGTCTCGCGACCGAACATGTTGACGTGCACCTTCAGCTTATGCTTGTCTGCGATGATATCTTCTACCGTACCGACGAAATTCGCGAACGGCCCGACCTTCACGCGCACAGTATCTTTGAGTTCGAAGTCGATCTTCGGCTTCGGCTCTTCAATACCCATATGCTTCAGAATACCTTCAACTTCTTCCGGTAGCAACGCCGTCGGTTTCGAGCCAGAGCCCGTCGACCCGACGAATCCCGTTACGCCCGGGGTGTTGCGCACAACATACCACGAATCGTCCGTTTGAATCATTTCCACGAGAACGTATCCGGGGTAAACCTTGCGAGACACGGTCTTCCGCTTCCCGTCCTTGTTCACCACTTCATCTTCCGTCGGCACGAGCACGCGGAAAATTTTGTCCTGCATTTCCATCGATTCAACGCGTCGTTCCAAGTTCGTCTTGACCTTGTTCTCATACCCGGAATAGGTATGCACGACGTACCATCTCTTCTCCATTTCGGCAGTCACCAAATCGTCCCCCAGTTACTTAATAAACAGGCGAACAAGCTCGGAGATCCCAAGGTCCAGCACGTAGAAGTATACGGTGACGATGGCTACGGTGATCAAAACCACGAGCGTGTAGCTGATGAGTTCTTTCCGGCTAGGCCACTTGACCTTCTTGAGTTCGCCCCAAGCATCGCCAAAGAACGAGAACGTGGAGCCGAAGCTCTGTTTCATCTTAGCTAAGAAAGCCACGAACTACACCTCTCTTATCTGGTTTCCCGATGAGCGGTATGAGCGTTGCAGAATCTGCAGAACTTCTTCAGCTCGATACGATCCGGATTGTTGCGCTTGTTCTTCATAGTCGTGTAATTGCGTTGCTTGCAGTCCGTGCATGCCATTGTGATGATGACCCGCATGATGTACACCTCCCGATAGAACCTTAAAGAGTACCCTATATCAAGAAAAAAGCATACCTAGGCAAATTTTTAGGGTTACCCGAATTACTTTACCACAGGGGCGTAGCTGTGTCAAGAAAACTTCCGGCTTGCGTGCAGCCTGTGAGCTCGGCGCCGCAGCCGCCGCGCCACGTGCAATAACCCCATTATGGACGGTATATGCGAAGTCTAAACCCAAATTTTGAAAATAGTACGGTGCGTCCGCAGGGTTCGATATTCCCACAAAAATTACAGCATTGGCAGCAAGTACATCTTTTACTGAAGCCACAAATCGGTATTGTCCTCGGAACGGGTAATCAGCTCCGGTGACATTAGCAGAAGCCGAAAGCTCGCAGACGGGGAACCGAGCCTCGGTCAAGCCGGGCAGATCCGGGCGTCTTCCTATTCATCGATCGCGATTTCCACGTACACCTTGCATCCGGCAAACTTCTGTGTGAGCATCCTCTATTGTGCAGTATCGATGACGTTATCGAATAGCGTTCCACGAAGGCTTTATTTTTCAGTTCCAGCATGCCTTCTGTAAAATAACGGTTTCTCGGGGTCCTAATTTGAAGCAAAACCAGCAATCCCGCCGATTTCAGCCACATACCAACAACATAACTCCCTGAAAATCCGTTATCCCACCCAAAACCTGCGCAACCTAACAAATAAGCACCCCACAGACCGCTATTTGCTCCGCCAAATCCCCCCCCTCAATCATTTTGCACAATGCCCAATTACTAGCACCAAGGTCACGCAACGCCGCTTAGCGCTTAGCTAGGAGGATCCACGCGAATGGCGATCTCTAAGCCTCCCTGCATCTTTACTACCGTTGCTCCCGCAAGCTCTTGCCTCAAAATCGCGGGTTCCACTGCGCTTCACACCATAAACCCGCTACACGCAGCCAATTGCCCGCGACCATGCCCCCGGCATCGACCGTTGAACACTAACTTGGACTGTACCATCACCAATGCACAACCAATAGCAACAGCACCAGCACCAGCACCAGCACCAGTACCAGCATCAGCACCAGTACCAGCATCAGCACCAGCATCAGCATCAGCATCAGCATCAGCACCAGCACCAGCATCAGCATCAGCACCAGCACCAGCACCAGCATCAGCACCAGCATCAGCACCTTCAATGTCACCGCAGCCGGAGCACCAGCCCCACCGACAACGCCATAACAGCCAACATCGCCCGCACCATTTCCGCCAAAATATAAAAAAAACACCCCACACGTATGTCGGATGTTTTTTTTATAAATCGCGTATTTCAAGATATCTTTCCAGTTTCCGCTTTACCCGCTGCAGCGCGTTATCGATCGATTTCACGTGGCGGTCAAGATCGACGGCGATCTCTTGATAGGAGCGCCCATCCAGGTACAACATCAGCACCCGGCGTTCGAGATCGCTGAGAATCTCGCCCATCTTGTCCTCCAAGCCGCTGAATTCCTCTTGATTAATAATCAGCTCTTCCGGATCGGTTACACGCGAACCGCAAATGACGTCCAGCAATGTCCGGTCGGAATCTTCATCATAAATCGGTTTATCCAATGATACGTATGAGTTCAAAGGAATGTGCTTCTGCCGCGTTGCCGTCTTGATCGCTGTAATGATCTGGCGCGTAATGCACAGCTCGGCGAACGCCTTGAACGATGCCTGCTTGTCTCCGCGGAAATCGCGAATGGACTTGTACAGGCCGATCATGCCTTCTTGGACGATGTCTTCGCGGTCGGCGCCTATCAAGAAATAGGACCGTGCCTTGGCGCGAACGAAATTCTTGTACTTGTTGATCAAGTACTCGAGCGCTTCGCTGTTGCCTTCACGGACTGCGTCGACGATGTCTTCGTCTGTCTTGAGGTCATAATCGAACATTCTCAACTCTTTGAGGTCGACGCTCACTAGCTTATCCCTCCGGCCGCAAACTACCCGAGCACTGAAACATGCTTTCCGCTGTTGCAAGGATAGGACTAGTATACCGTATGATCTCAAAGACCGTCAACGGGGAAGCCCGCCAATTCTAGCATTTGGAGAGGTTTCCTGACTTTTAGGGGAGGTTTTCGCCCCTGCGCATTTTTTCCAGCTTGTCCAGCAAATCGGATTTAATCCGGTTGTCCAGCGTATGCCGCCCGGTAGTGGTCGGACGATGAATGCGCTGCTGGATTTCTCTGCGATTTTGCACAATTCTCGTGTAGAGCTCACTGGCGGATAATCGGTAAGCCCCTTTGCCGAAAATGACATGCTGCTCGATCATATCCGAAGTGGCGACGGTTATTTGACGGCGGCGGCCGATAAGCTCCGTTACAAGCCGCTCGATCAGCTCGTCCGCCGTCTCCTTCTCTTTCGTATACAGCACGCGCAGCCGGCTCTGCCGATATTCTTTGCCGAGTCCGGGCACCTGGTAGGCGTCAAAAACAAGATATACCTTGAATCCGGAGTAAGCCTGGTACTCGGCCAGCATATCGATGAGCCTGTCGCGCGCATCCTCGAGGCTGATGTCGCGCAGCTTCTGCAAGGAGGGCCAAGCGCCGATAATATTGTAGCCGTCGACGATCAGGACCTGTTCCATATTCCCGGCCGCCGGTCAGCTGCGATGCCGCTGGCGCACGACCTCATACATCAGCACGCCCGCAGCGACGGACGCATTCAAGGAATTGAGCTGCCCGAACATCGGCAGCTTGACGAGGAAATCGCAGGACTCCTTAATCAAGCGGCCTACTCCCTTAGCTTCATTGCCGATTACGACGGCGATAGGAATCTTGAAGTCCGTATCGTACACCTGCTGCTTCGCAGCGACATCCGTACCCGCAATCCATACGCCCTTCTTCTTCAAATCTTCAATCGTTTGAGCCAGATTCGTCACCCGGGCGACCGGGACATACTCGACGGCGCCCGCCGACGTCTTCGACACCGTGGCGGTCAAGCCGACGGAACGCCGCTTCGGAATAATAACGCCGTGCACGCCCGTGCACTCGGCGGTACGCAGGATCGAGCCGAGGTTATGCGGATCCTCGATCTCGTCGAGCAGCAGCAGGAACGGAGCTTCCCCTTTGGCCGCGGCACGCTCCAGAATTTCGTCCACTTCCGCGTACCGGTAAGCGGCTACCTGTGCAACAACGCCTTGGTGCTGCATATTGTCCGTCATCTGGTCAAGCTTGCGCTTGTCCACGAACTGGACGACGATCCCATGCGACTTGGCCTCGGCAGCGATCGGCTGCGCGAGATGCTTTTGGGCGTTCTCGGCGATCCAGATTTTATTGATCGTACGGCCGGATTTGAGAGCTTCCAGTACGGAGTGCTTTCCGCCGATATATTCTTCATCTGCCATGCTTACAATTCCTCCCGGCGCTTCGTCTCCGCGGCAGAGTCCGGCAGTCCGGACTCCCGCTCCGCCGGCGGTTCGATGACCAGCTCGGCGAGACGGCGCAGCCTTGCGTAATCTTGCTTGTAATACAAATATCCGAGCAAACATTCGAAAGCGGTGCTGTGCCTGTAATCCAAAATATCGGTGTTCCGCGGCGACGAGCCGGACTTCGCGTTACGCCCCCGCTTGACGATGTCGCGTTCTTCTTCGCTCAGCTCCGGCATGAGCCGCTGCAGCGCGGCGGCCTGCGCTTTCGCCGAGACGAACCGCGTCGACTGCCGGTGCAGGTGGTTCGGCCGGTGATTCGTCTGCGAGATGACGTATTGCCTCACGAACACCTCGAAGACGGCGTCGCCGATATACGCGAGAACGAGCGGATTCAGCTGTGCGGGGTCGCGGGACGGCGGGTAAAGGAACAACGAGCTGTCCATAGCCATCTCCATCTCTGTCCCCGCTCCCGGCCGTTCCGCGGCGGGATGATCTAAATTGTCCATACTCCTACTTTCTGCGCCAACGAAGTCCTTGCGGCGTGTCCTCCAAAAGAATGCCCTGCTTCGTCAGCTCGTCGCGAATTTCATCGGCGCGGGCCCAATTTTTCGCTTTGCGCGCTTCGACCCGCTCCGCAATGAGCCGCTCTACCTCTTCATCGAGCAATCCTTCCTCCGCCGCCGGCAGCAAGCCGAGCACGGCGTCCATCCTTGCGAAGCCGGCCAGCAGCGCCTCAACCGTCGCCGTTGTCACCCGCTCCTGCTGCAGATACAGATTCGCTTCCGACACCAGCTCGAACATCGCCGTAATCGCATCCGGCGTGTTGAAATCATCGTTCATCTTGTCAACGAACGTTTGGTGAATTTCCTCGATCCGAGCCGCTACAGCTTCATCGACACCGCCCTGCGACGATGCGCCTTGACGGTGCTTCAAATTCGCTATGCAGTTGTGAATCCGTTCAAGCGAATTCGTTGCGGCCTGAATGCTTTCGTCGCTGTAGTTCAGCGGATTGCGGTAGTGCGCCGACAGCATGAAGAAGCGGAACGCCTGCGGCTTCACCAGCTTCACGATGTCGCGGACGAGGATGCCGTTGCCGAGCGACTTGGACATTTTCTCATTGTCGATGTTGAGGAAAGCGTTGTGCAGCCAGTAACGGGCCATCGGCTTCCCGGTCAGCGCCTCGGTCTGCGCGATCTCGCACTCATGGTGCGGGAACGCCAGGTCCTGTCCGCCGCCGTGAATGTCGATCGACTCGCCCAGATATTTGCGCACCATCGCCGAGCACTCGATGTGCCAGCCCGGGCGCCCTTCGCCCCACGGGCTCGCCCACGAAATCTCGCCGGGCTTCGCCGCTTTCCACAGCACGAAATCCTGCGGATGCTCCTTGCGGGCGTCGACCTCGATCCGGATGCCGTGCTGAAGCTCCGCCATATTTTGATGGGACAGCTTGCCGTACTCATCGAACTTGGTCGTCCGGTAGTATACGTCGCCGCCGCTCTCATATGCGTACCCGTCCTTCACAAGCCCGTCGATGAACGCGATAATCTCCGGAATATTCTCCGTTACCCGCGGATTGATCGTGGCCGGCTCGATGTTAAGCGCCGCCGTATCTTCGCGATACGCGGCAATGAACATTTCGGCCAGCTCGGGCACGGTCAGCTTCATCTCCTCGGCTTTGCGGATCATTTTGTCATCGACGTCGGTAAAGTTCACGACATACTTGACATCATAGCCGATCGCCCGCATATGCCTCCGCACGACATCGAAGAAAATCGCCGGGCGCGCATTGCCGATATGAATGTAGTTATAGACCGTCGGCCCGCACACGTACATACTCACTTTGCCCGGGACGAGCGGTTCGAATACTTCTTCCTGCCGCGTCAGTGTATTATACACTTTGAGGGTCATGCTCTCTCGTTCCTCCGTTTCGGATTTGCGCATGCTGCGCTTCCTTCACTTGTTGTTTCAGCTCGTCGATTTGGCCCTGCAGATGATTGCACAGCTCGATGACCGGGTCCGGCAGCCGGTTATGATCCAGCTTGTTGACACGGACGCCGTCGCGCTTGACGATTTTGCCGGGATTGCCTACAACGGTGCTGTTCGGCGGCACTTCCTGGAGAACGACGGCGTTGGCGCCGATCCGGGAGTTGCTGCCGACCGTGAAGGAGCCGAGCACCTTCGCCCCCGAGCCGATAACAACGTTGCTGCCGATAGTCGGATGGCGTTTCCCTTTCTCCTTGCCCGTTCCCCCGAGCGTAACCCCTTGATAGAGCACAACGTCGTCGCCGATCTCGCACGTTTCCCCGATGACTACCCCCATGCCGTGATCAATGAAAAACCGCCTGCCGATCTTCGCCCCCGGGTGGATCTCGATACCGGTCATGAACCGGTTGATTTGCGAGATCGCGCGGGCGATCGTGAACATGTGGCGTTTATAAAACCAATGCGCAATGCGGTGGCTCCATAGCGCGTGCAGCCCAGAGTACGTGAAGATGACTTCAAACGTACTTCTTGCCGCAGGATCGTTCTCGAAAATGGTGGAGATGTCTTCTCGCATTCTGCTCCACATCCGGTGCTCCCCCCTCTTCCTAAGCGCAAAAAACGCCTCCGCAGCCCAAATCAGGCTGCAGAGGCGCAGCTTCACGCGGTTCCACTCTGCTTGGCGAAGGCACGGCTGCTTCATGACCATATAGGTCCGAATACAAGACCGGGCGCTGCCGTCTTTCGGGTCCGGTAACGGGGACGAATCGGCGGCACCTACCCTGCTCGGACAGCAGCTCGGGGCCGCAGCTCCCAGGCGCATTTCGGCTTCGGCGGAAGCGGATTGCTTGCAGCCCGGCGCACCCGTTTCACGGCATCACCGCAATGCAGACGGCTAAGCCGCCCTCCTGCTGCAGTGCCTGACGCTTGCGCTCTCGGCAATCCTCTCTGGGGCTTCATTGCTGTGAAGCGTACTCTCCTGTTCGTTGCTTATCACTCATATATCGAATTGTTTTTAATTGTCATCAGTATATCGCTATTGCGGCGGTTTTACAACAGCCTGCGCAGGCGCTCCGCGACTTTTTCCTTGCCGAGCAAATAGATGGTCAGCTCCAGGTCCGGGCCATGCATCTGGCCGGTCAGCGCCACCCGCGTCGTCATAAACAGCTGCTTGCCCTTGTACCCGGTCTCGGCCTGGACAGCCTTCAGCAGCGGCTTCATATGCTCCGGCGCCCAATCCGCCGCGGCTTCGACCTGCTTCAGCAGCGAGTTCAGCACTACGGGCACGTGGTCCTCGCGCAGGATTGCGGCGGCTTCGTCATTTTCCAGCGTGACCTCGTCCTTATACAGCACTTCGCTTTGCTCTACAATGTCGGCAGCGCAATCAAGCCGGTCTTGAAGCAGCTTCACCAGCAGCGTCACATGCGCCCGCTCCGCATCCGACGGGTTGTCCGATACGTAACCGGCCTGCCGCAAATGCGGTAAGCACAGCTCCACGACGCGTGACAGCTCGGCTTTCTTCAAGTACTGGTTGTTCATCCAATGCAGCTTGTCCGTATCGAACACCGCCGGACTGCGGGACAGACGGCTCGCATCGAAGATCTCGACGAACTGCTCTTTCGTGAACATCTCCTCTTCACCGACCGGCGACCAGCCCAGCAAACCGATGAAGTTGAAGAGCGCCTCCGGCAAGAAGCCGAGCTGCTCGTACTGCTCGATGAATTGAACGGCCGTCTCGTCCCGCTTGCTGAGCTTCTTCCGCTCTTGATTCGTGATCAGCGACATATGTCCGAATTCCGGAGCTTCCCACCCCAGCGCTTCGTAGATCATCAGCTGCCGCGGCGTGTTGGAGATATGCTCCAGTCCGCGCAGCACGTGGCTGATCTTCATCAGGTAATCGTCGACGACGACGGCGAAGTTATAGGTCGGAATCCCGTCCTTCTTCACGATAACAAAATCGCCGGTCTCGCTCGATTCGAACGTAATGTCGCCTTTGACGATGTCGGCGAACGTATACGTCCTATTGTCCGGAACAAGGAAACGGACGCTCGGCACCCGTCCGGACGCTTCCAGCGCTTCCCGCTGCTCCGCAGTCAAATGGCGGCATTTGCCCGAATAGCGGGGCGTCTCGCCGCGCGCAGCCTGCTCTTCCCGCTCCTTCTCGAGCTCTTCCTCCGTACAATAGCAGCGATAGGCGTTCCCCTGCTCAATGAGCTGGCTCCAGTATTGCTTATAGATATCGAGCCGCTCCGTCTGGCGATAAGGGCCGTAAGGACCGCCGATGTCGATGCTTTCATCCCATTCGATGCCAAGCCATTTCAAGTAGTGCAGCTGGTTCAGATCGCCGCCCTCCTTGTTGCGCTTGACGTCCGTATCTTCAATACGAACAATGAACTTGCCGCCGTGGTGGCGGGCAAACAAATAATTAAACAACGCCGTTCGTGCGCCTCCGATGTGCAAATGCCCCGTCGGGCTCGGCGCGTAGCGTACGCGAATTTCTCTAGCCATTGCTGCCAAACGTCCCCTCTTCGTTAATGTAATCTTCGTGTTGTGCTGCTTACGCCTTCACAAGCAGCACAGCCGCTTGGGCGGCGATGCCTTCCTCCCGCCCGGTAAAGCCGAGCTTCTCCGTTGTCGTCGCTTTCACGTTCACCTGCGACAGCTCGTCCGCCTCCAGCGCACCGGCAATAATCTCGACCATCTGCGGGATGTAAGGCGCCATCTTCGGCCTTTGGGCGATGATCGTCGAATCGACGTTACCGAGCTTGTAGCCGCGCTCCTTCACCAGCGCCCACACGCGCTTCAGCAGCACCAGACTGTCGGCATCCTTGTAGGCGGCGTCCGTATCCGGAAAATGCTTCCCGATATCGCCCAGCCCCAAAGCGCCGAGCAAGGCGTCGCTGATCGCATGCAGCAGCACGTCCGCGTCGGAATGGCCCAACAGCCCTTTCTCGAACGGGATCTCTACACCGCCGATGATGCACTTGCGGCCCTCCGCCAGCTGATGTACGTCAAAGCCTTGCCCTACTCGAATCATTCCTGTCCAGCTCCTCTAGTCACATACCAATCCGCCCAGGCGAGATCGTCGGGCGTCGTGATTTTGATATTCGTATAATCGGCTTCCACGACCCGCACCTTGGCACCGAGCCTCTCGACCAGCATCGCGTCGTCCGTACCCAGCACCCCGTCCCGCAGGGCAGCCTCATGCGCCTCGGTCAAGAGCGGCCGCCGGAACGCCTGCGGCGTCTGGATCGCCCATAACGTACGGCGCTCCGGCGTATCGCGGATGATGCCGCTGTCGTCGACGACCTTGATCGTGTCTTTCACCGGGACGGCCAGCACCGCTGCGCCGGAGCGCATCGCCTCCTGCCAGCAGGCCAGCACATGCTCCGGCTTGACGAACGGCCTCACGCCGTCATGCACGAGCACCCACTCGATGCCGGGGGAAAGAGCCTTCAGCCCCGCCAGCACCGAGTGCTGCCGTTCCGCTCCTCCGGCGACGACGCGCACCTTCGTCAGCCCGCCGCTCGCCGCTGCGGTGCGGCACCTCTCCACATCGTGCGCTCCGACGACAAGAACGATTTCGGAAGCTTCCGTCATTCGCTCGAACGTCTCCAACGTATGAATGAGAATCGGCTTCCCCTGCAGCGGCAAATATTGCTTGCTTTCCGCCGTCCCCATGCGTGTTCCTTTGCCGGCCGCCACAATGACGACGCCAAATGCATTGTTCATCAGCTAACCCGCCTGCTCCTACTGGTTGATATATTTCTCAAAAACCGCGCCAAAATCTTTGACTTTCAATTCTTTGCGCTTCGATTTCAGCCAGTTATAGGCAGACTCGTTAATCGCGTTGAACTGCTCGGACGGCGCCGCCCCTTGCACGCCGAAGCGGGCTGTAGCGTCTCTGGCAATCGTTACGCTCTGGTGGGCGTAGTCCAGCAGCACTTCGTTCGAAGCGGTGATTTCCACGATTTTGATCAAAGCTTTGTATAGATCTTTGACCTGCTCAAGCTGCTTCTTGTTGATATCGATGGAGAACGCTACGCCGCCCATCGTGAACTTGATCTCCACGTCCAAATCGACCGTTCCCGCCGTCTCTAAATACACGTTCGAGATTTCGTACTTGTCGTAAGGGTACCGCTTCAGCATGCGCTTGCTGCTGACGGCGCTGTCGCCGTCCAGATGGATGAGAGCAAGGTTGGTGAAGCAGTACTCATCCTTCTTCGACTTGATGACGAAGTAGATTTGCTCCTGATCCTCGTGCATGACGTAGTCGTCGGAATCGACTTTGTCGAAGTCCTTCTTATCGATAATTTGACCAATGTCGCTTAACCCTAGTGCATCGGCAGCCAGTTTCTTAAACATGCGGAATCATCCTCTCGTGATTAAGAAATTATGTACAGGGAATAAGGCCGAAAGAGTACGTTCGCTTGCAGGAAAAAAGGATGCCCGTAACACGTCGGCATCCTCTTTATCATAAAGGTTTTATTGCGCTTTTTCCAACAATTTCGGTTTCGCGAAAATCATCCGCCCCGCCGACGTCTGCAGCACGCTCGTCACCATGACCTCCAGCGTCGTGCCGATAAACTCGCGCCCGCTCTCCACCACGATCATCGTGCCGTCGTCGAGATAGGCTACGCCTTGGCCGTGCTCCTTGCCGTCCTTAATCACCTGTACGAAGATTTCCTCGCCCGGCAGCACCACAGGCTTCACCGCGTTGGCCAAATCGTTAATGTTCAGCACCGACACGCCCTGCAGCTCGCATACTTTGTTCAAATTGAAATCGTTCGTGATCACTTTGCCGCGCAGCGCCTTGGCGAGACGGACGAGCTTGCTGTCGACCTCGGAAATTTCCTCGAAGTCGCCTTCGTAGATCAGCACCTTCACGTCGAGCTCCTTCTGAATTTTGTTCAGAATATCGAGCCCTCTGCGTCCTCGGTTACGCTTCAGCAAATCCGAGGAATCGGCGATGTGCTGCAGCTCCTCCAGTACGAACTCCGGAATGACCAGCGTACCCTCGATAAAGCCCGTCTTGCAAATGTCGGCGATGCGCCCGTCAATGATGACGCTCGTATCGAGAATCTTGTGCTCCTCGTAAGAGCCGGGTCCTTCGTTGACCTCGCCGCGCTTCGCCTTGCCTGTCAGCAGCTCCGCCAAATCGTCGCGCTTGCCGTAGCCGACCTGCCAGCCGGCAAAGCCCAGCAGCGCCGTCAGCAGCAGCGGCAGGACGGCATTGTCGTTCGCCTTGCTCAACACCGGGAAGAGGAGAACGGCGATGAGCAGACCGATAACTAATCCAAATAGGCCGGAAAACAAATCTTTCGCAGGCATGCTCGCTATGCTTGTCTCGCTGCGTTTCGCCGCTCTCAGCCCCAACTTCCAGGCAGCGTTGAATCCCACATAGGCGACCGCCGCACCGGCTGCCAGCAGCAGGTACTCTTGTCCGGGCCACTGCGGACCCCCGTATAGCGGAAGCAGGGCGCTCAAACTGTACGCCGTATACCCGCCAAGTGCCGCTACGATCCATTGCATCCATTTTTTCAACATATACCTGTCACCTCCACCAGCGGTTTTCAGTAACAGTATGTTCCAATTGATGCAAGGATAATCATGGAAATTGAAACTTCTACCAGCTTGCTCTATAATGGGGGTGAGTTTAACACTTAGTAAACGAGGTGGCCTGCATGAGCGCACTAACGTTGAAGGAATTTCAGGATCAAGTGTCGGAATTGCTGCTGCGGCACCGCAGCTTGCTAGATGTGTTGTCGAAGTTCCAGCAGACAGGCGCAGCGGTGAACCGGGCTGTCGTCAAGTCGATCACCGAATGCGGCTGTATTGAACTCAATGCAACGAAGCAAGGCTACTCTCCGGAGATGACTTTGGAGGAAGCGAAGAACGTGCTCGACTCTCATGTAAACGGCCAGCTGTGCGAGCACTGCCGCGAGGTTGTCAGCGCCGAAATCGGCCGCAACCTGTTCTACATGTCGGCACTCGGCAACCTACTGAAGCTGGACCTCCAGGAAACCGTCGAAGACGAGTCAAAGAAGTGCACTACGCTTGGCTTGTTTACACTGTCTTAGTTATCGCAGAGAGGACCGTTCGCTAACGGTCCTTTTTTTGTTGGAGCTGCGCGGGGACGGTGGTTGGCAGGCGGGTGCTGGTTAGCGGGTGGTTGCCGGGTGGTTGGCGGGTCGTTGGTGGGTGCTGTTTGGTGGGTACTGTTTGGTGGGTGCTATTTGTTGTGTGCTAGTTGATATGGTGCTGTTTGGTGGGCGCTATTTGGTGGGTGCTGGTTGGTGGGTGCTGGTTGGTGGGTGCTATTTGGTGGGTGCTGGTTGGTGGGTGCTATTTGGTGGGTGCTGGTTGGTGGGTGCTGGTTGGCGGGTGGATGGCGGGTGGTTGCCGGGTGGTTGTCGGGTCGTTGGTGGGTGTTGTTTGGTGGGTGCTATTTGTTGAGTGCTGTTTGGTGGTCTGTTGGCGGTTGGAGGTTGGAGGTGCTGGTTGGGAGTTGGTGTTGATGCGTGCCTGGCGATTGCAAGACGACCACATAGCCTCTACATGGCGACAACTTTGGCATATTCGAGCGTTTTATTCCAACTAAGCCGCTTTACTTGACAACACTTTACATCTCCCGGAAAAGTCCGATAGTGAGCAATTCCAGAACACGAACGCACGTTCTTTTTTGCGATTATACCGGTCCGCCGATGGTCAATGACTATTGAGATGAGGTATTATTCCCTCCCCCTCATGCGAAATTCGTGGCGCGCCTTGTGCGCGGCAATTTGGCTTAGCTGAGTTCGTTATGCGTGGTATTCTGAATCCGACGAGCGCGAAATAAACTGATTCCGCCGATGTTTAACGGATTTTGAAGGCTCTATTTTGCTGTTATCGCAGCTTTCCTTCAAAGTAGCGGACTTTGAAGGCTCTATCGAATGTCAATCGATGAAATTTGGCTTAATTTTGCCTGATTACTTGAAAATACCGCCTTAAAAATCCGCGAATCTTGTAAGACGTCCAATCTCGAGCTAATTAACGGTTTCGGAAACCACTATTTCTCACAAGAAATTTCGCATATTAGTTTTTCTCCCCCTCTAATGTCCTCATCCAAACAAAAACACGATCCCTATGCCGCCGACCAACCGGCGAACAAGGAATCGTGCTTATCGGTATTACATCCGTGTCTCGGAATTGAATGCTTCGTCGATCGGAGCGTTACGCTGGCGGTTGCGGCGGTTGCGCCGCGTCAGACGGGCCAGCATAAGCTCAACGTTTTTTTTTAATCCGTAGAGCGCGTAGAGCAGCAGCGGAACAAGAATCATTTTACCGATCGAGCCCGGATACGTTACGCCCACATAGATGGCAACCGCGATGATGACCGGAGTCACATACCAAGCGGCCTTCGGTATGCCGCCCTTCTTGAAGCTCGGATACTTGATCGTGCTGACCATCAGGAACGACAGCAGCACCGTGCTGAGCAGCAATACGGATACGTGAAGCTGTTCGTGAAACAATGCCAGCGTACAGAGCACGCCGCCGGCCGCCGGAATCGGCAGACCGATGAAATAGCCGGGCGTCCCGGCAATCACATTGAACCGTGCCAGGCGGAGCGCCCCGCAGATCGGGAAAATCGCCGTAATAATCCATGCCAGCGCGGAATTGATGCCTGTGAAAGCCGCAACATACATTATAAAGGCAGGTGCTACACCGAAGGAGATGACGTCGGACAAGGAATCGAGCTCCTTGCCGAATTCGCTCTGCGCATTCAGCGCGCGCGCAACGCGGCCGTCCAGGCTGTCCAGCAGCATGGCGATAATGACCATGATGGCTGCCCCTTCATAATTGCCGTTAAATACGAATATTATTGCCAGTACCCCGAGGAACAGATTACCGACCGTAAACATACTGGGTAACGATTTCCTTAACATGTGCACTGGACCACCTCATCTCTACTATGCGAATTACCTACTGATTGTATGCAATTTAAATATGCCTGTCAATGAACAATTGTTCCTGTATCCGCTTCAAACCTTCCTTGATGGTGCGGGCCCGGACTTCGCCGATGCCGTCAACTTCGTCCAGCTCCTCGATGGTCGCCATCATCATGTGCGGGAGGTAGCCGAACTTTTCGACCAGGTTCGAAATAATGACGGACGGAAGTCTTGGAATCTTGTTCAGCACCCGGAAGCCGCGGGGGGATACGGGTTCTTCCAGAATCGAATTCGTCGACGGGTACCCGAGCAGACGAATGATCGCCTGATGGTCGAGCAGCTCCTCGGAGCTCAGCTTCTTGAGGCCGGCCTTCACGTCCCGCACCCGGTCGTCGTTCAGCTCGCGCACGTAATCGCGAAGCAAATGCCCCGCCTCCGATTCCGTCGACCCGACCAGCTCGTCAAGCTGCATCGCGATCAGACGGCCTTCCGTACCGAGCTCATTAATATAGCGCTTAATTTCCGACCGGATGCGCAGCACCATCTCGACGCGCTGAATAACGCCCGTCACATCTTGCAGCGTTACAAGCTCCTCAAATTCCAGAGCGCCCAGGTTGGTCAAAGCCTGATCCAGCACGGACCGGTACTTCTCCAACGTCTGGATCGCTTGATTCGCCTTGGTCAAAATCACACCGATATCCTTAAGCGCATAACGCAGCTGTCCTTGGTACAACGTAATGACATTGCGCCGCTGCGAAATCGACACGACAAGCTTGCCGGTTTGCTTCGCCACCCGCTCCGCAGTCCGATGCCGTATGCCCGTTTCGATCGACGGGATGGACGGGTCCGGAATCAGCTGCGTGTTCGCATATAAAATTTTCTTAATATCTTCACTTAAAATAATGGCGCCGTCCATCTTCGCCAGCTCGTATAAATAGTTCGGGGAAAAATCGCAGTTGATCGAGAAGCCGCCGTCCACGACCTCCATCACTTCCGGGCTGTAGCCGACGACCAGAAGACCGCCGGTCTTGGCGCGAAGCACGTTCTCGAGTCCGTCGCGGAACGCGGTTCCGGGCGCGACGAGCTGCAGCAGCTCGCTCATGACATCTTTTTTGTTCTCTTCTTTACTCATGGTCCGTCCTCCTGTTGCCGCATTCCGCAGTTACCCGCCGCTAAGCGCCGCCAAGCTCCCGCTTTCGCCTTAATCCAGCGCTGCCTTCAGCGCCTCCGCCACCGTCTCGACACCAATGATCTGGATGCCGCTCGGCGGGGACCAGCCCTTCAAGCTCTTCTCCGGCACAATCGCCCGTTTGAAGCCGAGCTTCTGCGCCTCCTTCACCCTCTGATCGACCCGTGAAACGCCGCGCACCTCGCCGGTCAGCCCGATCTCGCCAAAGATAACGTCATAGGGCTGGGTCGGCTTGTCGCGAAAGCTCGAGGCAATCGAGATCGCCGCAGCCAGATCGACCGCCGGTTCATCCAGCTTTACGCCTCCGGCCACGTTCAGATAGGCATCTTGATTTTGCAGGAACATGCCCATCCGCTTCTCCAGCACCGCTACAATGAGCGCCAGCCGGTTATGGTCGATGCCGGTGGCCATTCGCCGCGGCGATGGAAAATTCGTCGTCGATACGAGCGCTTGAATCTCCACCAACACCGGACGCGTGCCTTCCATGCTGGCTACTACCGTCGATCCTGCTACGCCGAGCGGGCGCTCCTGCAGGAACAACTCCGATGGGTTGCTGACCTCGGCGAGGCCGCCTTCCCGCATTTCGAAGATGCCGATCTCGTTCGTCGAGCCGAAGCGGTTTTTCACCGCCCGCAATACCCGGTACGTATGATGGCGCTCGCCTTCAAAATACAGCACGCAATCCACCATGTGCTCCAGCATCCTCGGCCCTGCGATCGCCCCTTCTTTCGTGACGTGTCCGACCAGCACCGTGGCGATGCCTTTGCCTTTGGCGAGGCGCATGAAATGCCCTGTGCACTCGCGCACCTGCGACACGGTTCCCGGGGCCGACTGCACCGCCGGATGATACACCGTTTGAATGGAGTCAATTACGGCAAAATCCGGCCCGATCTCGGCGATCGCTTCCTCAATCAGCTCCAGATTCGTCTCGCACAGCACGTACAGGTTCGGCGACATCGCGCCGAGGCGGTCGGCCCGCAGCTTCGTCTGCTTGACGGACTCCTCTCCCGAAATATACAGCACCTTCTGGCCCGTCTTGGCCAGCGAGTGTGACGTCTGCAGCAGCAGCGTCGATTTGCCGATCCCCGGGTCTCCGCCGACAAGAATGAGCGAACCCGGAACGAGTCCTCCGCCCAGCACGCGGTTCAGCTCTTTATTGTCGGTGAGAACGCGCGGCTCGGGGCTGCTTTCTATATTTATGATCGGTTGCGGCTTTTCTTTCGTTCTAGATAACGTGCCTCCGAACATTCCCTGCGTCTTGACGACGGTTTCGATCTCCTCCACCATCGTGTTCCACGCCGAGCAGCCCGGGCACTTGCCCATCCACTTGGGCGATTCGTAGCCGCATTCCTGACATGCAAATTTCGTTTTCGTTTTGCTCATCGTTTGCCGTTCTCCATCTCTATACAATGCCCTATCCTTCAAAGTTTACCATGTTTTGCACGGCTAAGAAAACCCCACTTCCCCCTAAAAATCAAGCAGGCGCCCCGCCGCGGAATATCACCGCAGACAGGACGCCCTATGCCGGTCATTATTTGGAGGTTGTCGCCTCTTCGTTGCGCTCGACGGTCAGCTCGCCGTCCTTCTCGTCAATGAGAAGCGAGTCGCCTTTATGAATATTGCCGCGGAGCAGCTCTTCGGACAGGCGGTCCTCGATATGCTTCTGAATCGCTCTGCGCAGCGGACGCGCGCCGAACGCCATATCGAAGCCTTCCTTGGCGAGGAACTTCTTCGCATTGTCGGTCAATACGAAGTCGACCTCTTGCTGCTTCAGACGCTTGCGCAGGTCGTCGGCCATCAGGCTGACGATTTGCGCGATGTGCGATTCCTCCAGGGAGTGGAACACGATGATCTCGTCGATCCGGTTCAGGAACTCCGGACGGAAGCTCTTCTTCAGCTCGCCCATCACTTTGTCTTTCATGTTGTTGTACTCACGGCCGGCATCGTTGCCCGCTGTGAAGCCGAGCGTCGTATTTTTCTTGATCGCCTCGGCGCCGACGTTCGACGTCATGATGATCAGCGTATTGCGGAAGTCCACCGTGCGGCCTTTGGAGTCCGTCAAACGGCCGTCCTCAAGCACCTGCAGCAGAATGTTAAACACTTCCGGATGCGCCTTCTCGATTTCGTCGAGCAGTACGACGGAATATGGCTTGCGGCGTACTTTCTCGGTCAGCTGGCCGCCTTCCTCGTAGCCGACGTATCCTGGAGGCGCTCCGACGAGACGGGAAGTGGAGTGCTTTTCCATGTACTCGGACATATCGATGCGGATGACCGCGTTCTCGTCGCCGAACATCGATTCGGCAAGCGCACGGGCAAGCTCCGTCTTACCGACGCCTGTCGGACCGAGGAAGATGAACGAGCCCATCGGACGCTTCGGATCCTTCAGGCCGGCGCGTGCGCGGCGGATGGCGCGGCTGACCGCTTTGACGGCTTCCTCTTGGCCGATGACGCGGCTGTGAAGAATGTCTTCCATCTTCAGCAAACGCTCGGTTTCTTCTTCAGCCAGCTTGCTGACCGGAATACCGGTCCACGAAGCGACGACTTGAGCGATATCCTCCGGCGTCACCTCCGTATCCATGCGGCCCTGCTTTTCCTTCCAGTCGTTGCGCGTCGAATCGAGCTCCTCGCGCAGCTTCTGCTCGGTATCGCGCAGCGCTGCGGCCTTCTCGAACTCTTGGCTTTGCACGGCTGCGTCCTTCTCCTTGCGGATGTCCTCCAGCTTGTTTTCCAGCTGCTTCAGGCTTGGCGGAATCGTGTAGGAGCGCAGGCGTACCTTCGAGCTTGCTTCGTCGATCAGGTCGATCGCTTTGTCCGGCAGGAAGCGGTCGGTAATGTAACGATCGGACAGCAAGACAGCTTCTTTAATTGCCTCGTCCGTGATTTTGACCCGGTGATGAGCTTCGTACCGGTCGCGAAGACCGTGCAGAATTTGAATGGCTTCATCCGGGGACGGCTGGTCGACCGTAATCGGCTGGAAGCGGCGCTCCAGCGCGGCGTCCTTCTCGATATATTTGCGGTACTCATCCAGCGTCGTCGCCCCGATGCACTGCAGCTCGCCGCGGGCCAGCGCAGGCTTGAGAATGTTGGAGGCGTCGATCGCGCCTTCGGCGCCGCCGGCGCCGATCAGCGTATGCAGCTCGTCGATGAACAGGACGATGTTGCCGGCTTGGCGAATTTCGTCCATGATCTTCTTCAGGCGATCCTCGAACTCCCCGCGGTACTTCGTACCGGCAACGACGGAGCCCATATCGAGCGTCATAACGCGCTTATCTTTGAGCGTTTCCGGAATTTCGTTGTTGATGATCTTCTGTGCGAGCCCTTCGGCGATCGCCGTTTTACCAACCCCGGGCTCGCCGATCAGCACCGGGTTGTTCTTCGTCCGGCGGCTCAGCACTTGAATTACGCGCTCGATCTCCTTCGAACGGCCGATAACCGGATCGAGATGGCCTTCCTTCGCGTAAGCCGTCAGGTCGCGCGCCAAGCTGTCCAGCGTCGGCGTGTTGACATTCGGGTTCGCCCCATGGTTCGGCGACACCGTTTCGGAGCTGCCCAGCAGCTGCAGCACTTGCTGGCGGGCCTTGTTCAGGCTCACGCCGAGGTTATTGAGCACGCGGGCGGCAACGCCTTCGCCTTCACGGATCAGACCGAGCAGGATGTGCTCCGTACCGACATACGTGTGGCCCAGCTTGCGCGCTTCGTCCATCGACAGCTCGATGACCTTCTTCGCTCTAGGTGTATAAGCAATGTTGGAGGGCTGCTCTTGACCGCGGCCGATCAGCGACTCGACTTCATCCTGGATTTTCTCAAGACCGAGACCGAGTGCTACTAGCGCCTTGGCGGCGATGCCTTCGCCTTCCCGAATCAAGCCGAGCAAAATGTGCTCGGTACCGATATTGTTGTGGCCCAAGCGGACCGCTTCTTCCTGTGCCAAAGACAGCACCTTCTGTGCACGCTCTGTAAATCTGCCGAACATCATAGTAAGCACCTCCGTGTAACTAGTATACGTGTATATAGGTTAGACATGTTGCCCAGAAGTAAAACGCTCTCGAATGAGCTGCGCACGTCGCATATCCCTTTCGTCGGCGGACAGCTTTTCTCCTGCAATTTGTTGTAAAAATCCAGGCTGCGACATTACCATTAGCTCGTTCAGCACATTCGGCGAGATGCCGCGGATCATGCCCAGATCGATTCCGAGCCGTACGTCGGACAGCCGCTGCGCCGCTTCCTTCGTATCCATGATCGCCGCATGCGAGAGAATCCCGAGCGAGCGGTTCACCCGGTCCAGGACGCGGATGCGCGACTCCTGGAGCAGCTTCTGCCGCGCCGCCCGTTCATGCTCGATAATTTGCTTGGCGACGCCGTACAGATTATCGATGATCTCTTCCTCCGATTGCCCGAGCGTTATCTGATTCGAGATCTGAAACAGATTGCCCAGCGCTTCGCTGCCTTCGCCGTAAATTCCCCGCACCGCGAGTCCTACCTGCGTAACGGCGGACAGGATCCGGCTGATCTGCTGTGACATCACAAGCGCCGGGAGATGCATCATCACCGAGGCGCGAATGCCGGTTCCGACATTGGTCGGGCAGCTCGTCAAGAACCCGCGCCGCTCGTCGAAGCCGTACTCCAGCTGCGTCTCGAATACATCGTCCACCTGATTGGCGAGGTCCCACGCTTCCTTGATTTGAAATCCCGGGTATAAACATTGAATGCGCAAATGGTCTTCCTCATTCACCATGATGCTGATCGATTCATTATCGCTTAGGATAACCGCTCCGTTGCGCGACTCGTTGGCGAGGTTCGGACTGATGAGATGCTTCTCCACCAGCACCATTTTCTGCAGCTCATTCATCTCGGCAAGCGGCAGCAAAGTAAAACGGCTGATTTCCTTCAGGTCTTCCTGCTCCAGCACCTGCTGCGCCTGCTCCAACACTTCCCGGGACTGCTGATTCGTCGCCAGCATCGGATACGGATAGTCTTTCAAGTTGCGCGCGATTCGAACCCTGGAGCTGATGACAATGTCCGACTCCGGTCCTTCGCCTTTCATCCATTCGCTTAACGCTTCTTCGGTAAAACGCTTCAGAATCAACGCCATTCCCTCCTCACAGCGTCTCGGCCGAACCTATACCGCACTGATCTTGCGTTCGAGCTCTTTGATTTGATCCCGGAGCTCGGCGGCCTTCTCGAACTCCTCCTGCTCGATGCGCTGCATCATCTCCCGCTTCAAGCGTTCAATCTCCCGCTTATGCTGGATGATGCTGCCGGAGCGCTTCGGCACTTTGCCGGTATGCACCGTATTGCCGTGCACCCGTTTGAACAGCGGGTCCAGCCGGGCGTTGAAGCTCTCGTAGCAGTGGCTGCAGCCGAACCGTCCCAGCTTGCTGAACTGGCCGTAAGTGAGACCGCAATTGTCGCAGCGCAGCTGCTGGGCCTTAACCGCCGAGCTCTGCGTCGGTTCGAAATCCAGCAGTCCCGACAGCAGGTTATGGATCGAGAATCCGCCTGTTGTTCCGGGGATCAGCTCCCCCTTCTCCCGCGCGCACGACTCGCAAATATGAAACTCCGTCTTCTCGCCGCCGACAATCTTCGTAAAGTGAAGCGTCGCCGGCCTCTTCCCGCATTCTTGGCATGTCATCGGCATATATCCTCCTTGCGGAACCCGGTTTATTTGGTCAGCAGTGCAACCAACATCGCCTTCAGGATAGCGGCGCGAATCTCGTCGCGAACCGGCAGCTTCAGTACGAGTACGTCACGCGAAATCGCTGCGCGGATGAGATTCGCTTCCCTGCTGCTGATAAGCCTCGCTTCCTCCAGCTGATACACGATCCCCTCCGAGGAAGCCTGATCGATCTGTTCGCCAATCGTTTGAAAAATATAATCCAGAATAGAACCGTGAGAGTGCAGCTGTACCTTCTGTATGCGGATATACCCGCCCCCGCCGCGTTTGCTCTCTACGATGTAGCCCTTCTCTAGGGTAAATCTCGTGCTGATCACGTAATTGATCTGGGACGGTACGCATTGAAACTTATCCGCCAGCTCGTTACGCTGAATCTCCACCATCCCGTTCGGACTTTGGTGTAGAGCTTGCTTCAAATATTGCTCGATCACTTCGGAAACGTTACGCATCGCGAACTCCTCCGCTGAAGAGTAATTCCAATGGTCGGATCAAGAAACAGTCACCAAGGATTGACTTTGACTTTCTTTGACCTTACTCACATTATAGTCAAAATACTTCCTTTTGACAAGTGGCTGACGATAAGTCTTGGAAGTCGCGCGGCAGTATGGCCGAAGCCCCTAACTAAACACAGTATTGACGAAAATCCCCCCGCTTAGCGGAAGGGATTTTGCCAATTGCTGTTCCACTTTCAATTATCACTTGATTCGTCCTGCGATATACTCAGCAGCTTCGACTCTGGGGTCCGAATTCATCCATCATCCGGTTTAATCCCTGTTGAGCAGATCACTTCATTAGTGAATGCTTACCAATAGCCTTTTTAACTTTGATCTCTACAGCCGGGTATGATATGATCGATATCGAACATATGTTTGCTATAAGGAGAATTATATGGCACAGAAAGTACACTACGAAGAGCTTCCGTCTAAGACGATTCTAAACCAAGTCACCGCTCCTTCTATGCCCTTTCGCTGGTCCATTAACCCATACCGCGGCTGTCAGCATGGCTGCAGCTTTTGTTATGCACGTGCTACACACACGTTTATGGGAGTCGCCGCCGATGATACATTTCAAAATCACATCTTCTTAAAGTCGAATGCCGCCGAGGCATTGACGGAACAGCTCGACAAATTAGCTCGGGGAAAAGGCGGATTGAGCCGGTTAGGGCAAGTGGCCATAGGCACTGCAACCGACCCGTACCAGCAAGCGGAAGGAAATGCGCGGCTAACGCGCAGCTGCTTGGAGGTGCTGGCCAAGTACGGCGTTCCGGTCAGCATTACAACCCGTTCGCCGCTCATATTACGAGACCTTGATGTACTAAAGAATCTGCCTGCTGTCACCGTGAATATTAGCTTAAATACGCTCGACAAAACCGTTTGGCGAAGCATGGAGCCTTCCACACCCTCGCCAAAGCAGCGGTTAGAAACCATTGCCGCGCTCGTTGAGGCAGATATACAGGCAGGGATCTTCATGGCTCCTATTCTTCCGTACTTGACGGACGCTGCCGAAGATTTGGAGGAGCTCATTCATGAGGGAGCCCGACATCAAGCGAAATTTATGATGTCGTCGTTTTTACGGCTTAGTACACAAGAGGTCAAAGTTTGGTTTTTCCAGACGCTCCGTGACCGATTCCCGCATCTCGTTTCAAAGTATGCCGCGTTATACCAATCATCAGCCTATGCGCCAAGCAGTTATCGGGAGCCACTAAAATCGCTAATCAACGATTTGTTGAAACGATATGGTTTGAATGATGTAGAGGCTTTTCGCCGGCTGCCAACTGCTGGAGATGTCCCCGCCCCACAAATAAGCGAGAATGACCCCGTCCAACTCTCGTTCAGTTTTTAAGCCGTTTCTCTCTCAGTTCAGTATAAAGAGCCCTTCACGATAATTTTCGTGAAGGGCTCTTTGTGTTTGCTTGGCGGCGTCCTACTCTCCCAAGACCCTGCGGTCTAAGTACCATCGGCGCTGGAAGGCTTAACGGCCGTGTTCGGGATGGGTACGCGTGGTTCCCTTCCGCCATTGCCACCAAACGGATTGCTATTCAGGAGTGCGTTGCACCCTGAAAACTAGATACGAAACATTGCGCGTAGATTTCATTTGGGTTGTTTATTTGGATAAGCCCTCGACCGATTAGTATTCGTCAGCTCCA
>NZ_JBHLWN010000039.1:0-44023 GCF_042432825.1 Paenibacillus chartarius
CTTTCAAAAAGCGGGGTGGTCCCCACCTCTATTCCCGCCAACAGGTCGATTCCAAATATTCGCTCCTCGTCAAATCCTATCCAAGGGAGCTTTGGATGTCAAAGAAGAAAACATGCGAAAAAGTGAGAAAAACGGAGAAAACATTAATTTATTGAGGGAGAAGAGGTCGGCAGCCTGCGTACTAGCGTCATTCAAATTGTGAACGAATTAAATAAAGATGAACCCGATTATCAAGTGATTACCGAGATCATCGAAAGGGATCTGGGCTTATCTTACAAGCTCCTCAAGGCAGCTAACTCGGTTGCCTACGGTGCAGGGAACAAAATATACTCGATCAAGCAGGCTTTAGTTCGTTTTGGGATCGAGGAAATGAAAAAGTGGATGTACCTAATGATGCTTCAAGAGAAACAAAACGTGGATAATCGGGAGCTTATAAAAACATCGCTAATCAGAGGAAAGTTCATGGAGTTGCTATCACTGAAATTAGGAAAGAAGCATAGACACTTCGAATTTTTCTTGACAGGCGTGCTATCCTCCATGGATACTTTGCTACATAAGGATATGCTAGAAGTCGTTCATGAACTGCCCCTAACTCCGGATGTGAAGGAAGCGTTGCTTGGTAAAGATAACGAACTTAGACAAGTTCTAAACTTTGTACTTTTACTTGAAAGAGCGGATTGGCAGCTAGCAGATCGTCAACCGCTATTTAATTATGTACATAAAGAGATCGTTATGTCTCTATATCTCAAATCGATAAAATGGTTCATGAAGCTCAATCACTAATGCTTTCTTCATGAAAATATATAAATATATCTGGGAGGGTCAAGATGAATCTTTTCCATAGAAAAACAAAATCGTGGAATGAATACATCGGCAATACAATTTCATCGGATATCTCGCATGTTGGCGAACGAGTTAAAGAGCGTTTGGGCCTTATGGGGATCAACCAGGACTTACTTACGAAAGTGAAAGAGGCAGCTTCCATTTTAGCCCCGTACAAATCACAGATCGTAGCCCAGTTTTACGAGTCTATCACATCCGTTGAGCAACTTAATAAAATGATTGTTCAACATTCTACCCTAGATCGCCTGAGAATGACGATGGAAAAGTACCTGGAACAGTTCCTGCATGCAGAGGTCAATCAGGAGTATGTGATGACGAGGATTGTTATCGGCCAAGTCCACAGTCGCATTCACTTGACTGCGGAACATTTTATTACAGCCCACCATCTTCTGATTCAGATTATGACAACCATTCTGATGGAAAAGTTACATCATACTCCGGATCGGATGATGAAGGCTGTTCTCGCTGTTCAGAAGCTCGCGGCATTTGATCAGCAGTTAATCGTAGAAGTGTATATGGAAGAAACCTTTAAGTCTTTTTTGTTTGGCGTTTCCGATATGCTCAATCATATTTCTCAACTGGATACGACGCGACAATTGATTCGAGAAATGGATAAGCAGATGGAAGAAACCCACAGTGTTGCTGCGGCAACGGAGGAAATGAACGCTTCCATATTAGAGGTAGCGAATTATGCAACCAAGGTATCGGAAGGAACCGATGATGCCGTTCAATCCGCGGAGCAAAGTAAGCGAGTGATTAACAATGCTTTAAGCGGTATCCAACAAATGGGCGTTGTATACGATCAGGTGATGGAGCAAATGAATCACCTTCATAAGGAATTTGAACATACGCAAGATGTGGTGAAAATCATCAGAGATATTGCAGACCAAACCAATTTGCTTGCATTGAATGCCAGCATTGAAGCTGCCAGAGCCGGCGAGGAAGGAAGAGGCTTCTCGATCGTCGCGGCAGAAGTTCGTAAATTGGCGGAACATACAAAGGAACAAATCAATCAGATTACAAAGAATGTGGCGTCTTTACAAATGGTATCAAATCAAGTCAGACAACAATTAACGGAAACGGGTAAACTTGTTGAGAAAAGCGTCCATGAGGCTCAATTGGCCGATTCGGCGCTTCAAGAGATTGTGTCAACGATTCAGAAGATCAACCATGCAACGACGCAAATCGCAGCAATGGCCGAGGAGCAAACCGCTTCTGTAACGGATATCGCGTTTAGAAATTCTGTTATCTCTAACCATAGTACCGACGCTCAAGAAATTGCTAGGAAAACAGCAAAAACCGTGTTTGATCTGAGTAAACAAATAGAGGGTTACCGAAATTCTTTCTTCAACATTAACGTGAAATTAAACTTCAAGGATACGATTCGCGTCGCCAAAACCGATCATTTATTGTGGAAATGGAAAATATATAACATGCTACTGGGTTTGGAGACACTCAGTTCGGAACAAGTGGCTTCTCACGAGGTTTGCAGGCTTGGGAAATGGTATTACGGGGAATTACCGGATCAGATAAAAAATCAGGCTTCCTATAAGGAGCTTGAAGAACCTCATAAGGCGGTTCACAGTTTTGCGAAAAAAGCCGTAGAGAAATATGAATCCGGCGATGTTGCTGGTGCCCAAGAAGCTTTTAATCAGCTTCAGTTAGCTTCTGATCAGGTTATCGCTTTATTGACTCAGTTGGAGGCGGAATTGTAAGAACGTTAAAAAAATTAGGGCTTGCTGTGGGCTTCAGTTGATGGGGGCGAGTTGATGTAGCCATGACTTGCCCCCATCAGTTTTATATTTTTTTCAGTAACTTTATGATCTAATTGACGAATAATGGCGGGTGACCTTTCTAATGGCGAAAATCATGGTTGTTGATGATACAGCTTTTATGCGACATATGTTAAAATCGATCCTCACAGAAAACGGGCATGAGGTCGTTGCCGAAGCATCGAACGGTGCAGAAGCTGTAGTGAACTACAAGCATTCGCGTCCTGACTTGGTAACGATGGATATTACCATGCCGGAGATCGATGGTATCGAAGGATTAAGGCAAATCATGGAATTTGACCCGAAAGCTAAGGTAATCATGTGCAGTGCCATGGGGCAGCAGGCGATGGTGTTGGAAGCCATTAAAAACGGAGCAAAGGATTTTATCGTCAAACCCTTTCAAAACGAACGAGTAATTGAGGCCGTGAACAAAGTGCTTAGCTTGTAATGCGTATACAATTCTCTTAATAGGGGATCAAAAAGGAAGAAATGATAGAGGGCGAATTAATTTCGAGATTTATATAGATAGACAATATTTTGCCGTCACAAATGGATTCTTGTTAACCGATATTACAATGTAAGGATCATTGGAACGAGCTACACCGCGTACGATCCATTGAACCCGCCGACGTTCGCGGGTGATATAACCGTGAAGGTACGCGTGAAGGATTGTCGGGGCCGATGTCACGATGGAATATTCGACCGACGTTTCACCACCTTAATACCAAAATTTTGGCATCGTCTGCCGTCACATTCGGCGCGGCGGGCGCTGACGGGTTTGTCGTGAACGTTAATGTCTTGTCTGCTCCTGCTGGCGTTCCCGTACCAGCGTGAGTAGCCATCCCCCTCCAAACAACGTCATAACCAGAACTAAAACCATTCGTTCTGGGTCGCCATTATCACCGGAGGACCCGAGCGCTTGGATTTCTCGTGCAAGCGAATGTCACGGCGACGACGTATACGTTAACCGGTTTGACAAACGGAACAACCTACGGACGGCACGGACCCGAACAAGATTACGACAGGTGTCGTCGTCGAACCGGATGGGACGGTCCGTCATGTCCCAACCAAGATCGTTCTCATCGACGGCAAGTATTACGCGAAAATCAGCAGTTTGACGAACAGTACGTATTCGGTGGTTTGGCATCCGCTTGCATTCAGCGACGCCTCGAATCACTGGGCGAAAGACGCGGATAACGACATGGTATCACGCATGATAATCGACGGCGTCGGCAACGGCCGGTTCGATCCCGATCAGGACGTTACGCGGGCGGAATTTGCGGCGATTATCGTTCGCGCTTTAGGACTCAAGTTGGAGAGCGGACCGAGCGTCTTCCCGGATGTGAAGGAATCGGCCTGGTACAGCAGCGCAGTTCGCACCGCTTATGCGTACTACTTGATTGGCGGATAAGAAGACGGCACGTTTCGGCCGAATGACAAAATCACCCCGCGAACAGGCGATGGTCATTCTCTCCAGAGCGATGACGATTACCAAGCTGAAAGCTAAGCTCCCCGTTCAAGCGGCTGACATTGTCCTTCGAACGTATAGAGATGCACATGAGGCATCCGGATGGGCGGTAAACAGCATTGCCGACTGCTTGCAGGCCGGTATCGTATTAGGAAGAAGCGGTACTGCGCTTGCGCCGAAGGATTTCATCACCAGAGCCGAGGTTGCGGTAATGGTTGAGTGACTGCTTCAAAAGTCTGATCTGATATAGTTCGTGGTTCCTAAACTAGGGTTATCCTGTTCATGTCAGTAAGAGGCATGATCGGGATAACCCTTTATTATGGAAAAAAGGGGTTCTTGCCTTTTGGAGGAATTGAGCGGGATTTATGAGAGAAAGGCGATTGAAACAACGGTTATTTCGAGTACTCGTTGTGGTTACTTCCTTGTTCTGCGTCGCCGAAAGCATCACTTCGAGTAACGACTCCAAGCGTGTTGAAGATGTTGTCATTTTTACATATGAATGTTTGATTGTAAGTTACCTTCAGATTTTAGGGAAAAAGCTCAAGTCCGGTTAGGTATATTATGTAGACATAATTGATTTTACATATCATTGAAGTTGGCCGTGGCTAGTCAGCATTTGACAACACGTTCGGAATGGAGAAGAATATTATGAATACGAGGTTTTGAGAAATTACAACGAAGAGCATGGGGCTACCATGTGAATGACGCATAAATCATTTAATAAATGATAGGAAAACGGCAAACCAGATCGAAAGACTGGGACGCAAAGCCACGGGTCTTCTGCATACGTGCAATGATCGCCGGGTTACCCTTTCCAATATGCTGTCAGAACAAGGCACGTCCACCCGAGGGTACGTGTCTTTTGTTGTTATTCCAGAATGAAAACGGGGTGATGATCGATGGAAGAGCGTGCAAGTTATACCACCATAGAAGCCAAAGAAATCATGAATTGGAAAGAAGGAAAAATACAAGTACTGCTAGTGGATAGTGACCCCGTTTGGCAACAACGGATTGTGTCGCTAATCGATACAGAGCCGGATATGAATATATTTCATATTGCAGCAAACAAGGAATCGGCCGTTCGAGCCAGTGTGCAATTAGATTTAGACGTGATAATTCTTGATCTTGCATTAAATTCATCCCAACAGGAAGGATTCGATACAATTGACGAAGTTATGAAGCTCAAACCGTTACCTATCATTATCTTGTCTTTGCTCGATGAGCCTGAAGTCATAGTGGATGCGATACTATCCGGCGCACTCAATTATATTACCAAGATCAACTACGCAGATGTCATAAATGCAGTCAGGGAAGCCTATCGTGGGCAATCTTCTCTTCATTCCGATGTGGCATCCATTATCCGTAATGAAATTGGGCTTGTTAAGCGAAAAGAACTGCATCGAATGCTGACGACTACTGAAAAAGAAATCTTGCAGTTGATCGGTTGGGGCTATAAACAGCCGATAATCCGAGAGTTGCTAGGCATCACATCTAACACAATGAAGACGCATGTCCGTAACATTATTCGAAAATTCAACGCGCGTTCCATTCATGATGCAGCGGAAAAAGCAAAACGCAGAGGCTTGTACGTTCAGCAAGATCATATCACAAGTTAGCGCTTCGCCCTCGTTTCGAGGCGTTTCGTTCTCGTTCGACATTTTATTGAATGAATGGCGTGACGGAAAGATCACCCTCCATTTTTGCTCGTTTTATAGGTACAATGGTGGAAACAGATGGATATTACTAGGAGGTTCTTACCGGAGGTGAAAGACAAAAAGAGGATCGAAGTTGTGAAAATGGTACCACTTTAACTTCTTCGATTTCGCAGGAAAGGAATGATGACGGTGAAAATGGAGCGTGAAACATGTACAACGATGTCGATTGACCATTCAAGCTGGCGTAAATCGTTGAGAAACAATTCACAACAAGGAGGGACTAGTGATGACGCTACTCTAAAACCTATCCCCTACGAGAAAGTAGAAACTTGGTTGAAGTCCTATAAGGACTGGAAGGCGAGACTCAAGTATCTGCAATCGGAGCTTACTTACATACCAGAATTGACGCGAACACTAAATATGGTTGCGGCTCACAGCAGCGGCAGAAAACAAGAAACGGTATTACGAACAGTCATACAACGCATACAAATCACCGAACATGAAATACCGTTGCTGCTTTCCAGAATTGGCCTAATCGACTATGCTTTCTCGGCTCTCACCCCAGAAGAAAGCTTGTTTATTCGGTTGCGATATATTGATAATCTGGCGCCTTCAGACGCCATGAGCCGCCTGGCCCTCTCCCGCCGAGCGTATTTCTATCTTCGGAAGCGGATATTACGCAAGATCTATATGAAAATCAAAGATCGGGCGATTTTGTTAGATTTCGAGTCGTTTGAAGAAGACTGACCCGTTTCAGAAGATGCGAGAATGCATCTTCCTTTTTTGCGCCCATTTTCCATTTTAGTCTTTTATGACTCAATCTGTCCAACCTCAATAAATACGAAGAATATCACGACAACTAATTCGATGAGGTCAAAGTAATTGTATCACACATCATAGATTCTGTTAATACTGAATCTATCGAGTGTTCATTTGATTTTCCCCGCCTTATATTCTGAAAGAATAAGGTGGTGGAAATATTGAACTCTATTCGAAAATTATTAGGTCAGCGCATTCGCACATTGCGGGAACAAAGTGGATGGACGCAAGAGCAGCTTGCAGAGCGGGCTGACCTTCATCCTAATTATATCGGACAAATTGAACGCGGACTCAAAAATGTTTCACTGGATAATATTCATAAGCTAGCTGTTGGTTTGCGCATAAATTTATCTCAATTATTCAATTTTGATGACCAGGAGCTTCCAGCGGCGTCATCAAGGATCGTCCAAATGCTTCAACAATGTTCCAATGAAGATTTGGATTTCCTCATGCAGCATATCGAACATTTGCTGGATTGGAAACAAAAGTAAATTGTGTATCCATAGACTCACTGGAATTGCATCGTACTTGCACTGAACATTGCACTTACTCTGCTCTTGAGGTGCACAAAGTTAGCACGTGATATGCACATGATTCATGTTATGATGATAACGTGGACAAGCAGTACAGCCGCAACCAATCATGATGGCCAGCATTACCCATCGGCAAGCGCCAGTTCTTCCCCTGCTGAACAAGCGGAAAGAACTACGGCGTTTTTTTATTTTGCCAAAAATTCCGGATACGAAGGTGTTGAACCAAGCATAGGGCAGCGCCAAACATCATAGGTCCGAAACTTTCTCGCACGGTGTTGCCGAGTGAGAAAGCGGGTGATGTTGATGTATCCCTGTGACACATAACAGTAGTCGGCGAATTCATTGGTATAAACGTAACATAATTTTACAATCAGGCCTGGTCGCAATCGAGCGTTGGCACGCTCTGCGGCGAGGTCTTTTTTGTTATGCTTCCTGCTTCCCGGGAAGCGTTGGTTGCCGTTCTCCCCCTCCGTTTTGGTTTGCCAACAAACCAAAAACGGAGGGATATAAATGAAAAGAATGAATTTGCGGGAAATGTATCCTTTTTTCAAGACGGATGTATGGGTTGATGTAGACGAAGTAGTTGCCCACGAGATCCACCGTTTCGATTTGAAAGAAAATGCCTACAAACTGAAAACGTATCGCCACCGGGCCTACTATTCGCTTGACCGCGACGACGGGATTGAGCAGGATGTTTTGTTTCTTTCGATTTCACCGGAGGAATATTACGAGCGTAAACTTTCACGCCAGCAACTTTATGAAGCCATGTGCCAATTGCCGGTGAAATCCGCCAGACGGATTTATGCCCATTATTTCTTAGGCATGAGTAAAGTCGATATTGCTAAAGCCGAACATGTCGATGAGCGTGCCGTTCGTAAATCGATCTCCAGAGGATTGAAGCAGATGGAGCAGCTGCTCAAAATCATGTAATTGTAACGCCGAGGGTCCGATTTTCCCGCCAAAATGAATGGATAAATAGAAGGAACGTTTACAGTCAGCGGCTGGTTGCAACCAGCCGCTCATTTTCCATGGGAGGGGCTAGTTGTTATGTATCCGATTCGATTTCGAGATGAAGAACACGAAAGATTCTATGTTCAAATGCTGGAAGACAGACAATGCAGTGATAGTTACCACCGGGCGCTGTTCTATACATTGGGCATTTCCAAAGATACCAGAAGTCATATTCGTGACTTGTTTGATTTTTCGAATGGCGGTATTAAGCCCGAAAGTCTATCAGCCTCTTGGCAAACCGGCAGTTCCATTCGTGTGTGCCGTCTCGCCTTTAATTTGTGGAACGGATGGACCGAAGCAGGCGGAGAACGTTACTCCACTCCCCATGAACTTTTTGATTGCAGCTTCGCCATATATTTTTTTGAAGCAATTCGTCTTCGTTATCCTGACTATTGCCAAAGCCAAGAGCGGATTTTCAGAAAGCTAACCGAACATATTCGCTAAATAGTTTGCATCGACTGGAGTGACTATGGACGATGAAAGAGATTAAACAGAGAACTGTTGTGAAAGACATCAAACGTTTGAACCGAAATCCAAGATTGATGGATCGTGCAAGGAAATCTATCGCTCGTTTCAATCGGCAGACAGACGATGATAAGAAGCCTTCACAATCTCCAGTTGAATATGCGCAGCATCGCTCCATTGGGGCTGCGAAGAAAATGATGCGTGCCCAAATAGGAATGAGTGTGTATGTCAACAACAGATTGATTCGGCGTATTCAAAAAAAGCTGATTCTGCCTGATACCGAAATGGCAATGCAACAGGGGGTTGGTAACATTCAGACTGAGCCTTCGGTCACGCCTAACACGCGACTTACTCGTAGGTTGAGTCTGCGCAAGCCGGCTGATGGAAGATACCTCTTGTCTTCGGGATCGTATTTAGGAAAACACCGCTTTATTCAAAGCCGGGTTCGCGCCCGGCTTTTGCGTTCTCGAACAGATAGCTTTCCTAGCCAAATGAATCGGGATGACGGTCATTCACAACCGGCCGGGAAAAAAGAATCATTCTCTGCTTCGGTGCCTCGTTATACAAGTGGACGTATGAATCGTCATAATAGGCAATCCCCCGAAGGTATGGAGCGGCGGCATTTCAGGAAACCATTCTCCCGTATTCCTTCCGTAATATCCAAAAAAACAGGTTATTCGATCAAACGGAGGGAACGTAATTTTAAGAAATTAACGCCAATTATTAAGATGGGGCAACATTTTGGACAGGGGAAAAATCGTTCGGATGCACAAACGGAAGGAAAAGCGAACGCTATCAAAGAAATCCAACGGGCTGTGCAGATGGCGGTTTCAACTCGTCGATCTATTCAAACCGCGAAAGCTGCCGCGAGATTGAATCTATTTATTATTAGAATGGTTGTAAGAGCCGCGGCCTTGCTTGTCAAGGGATTGACGGCAGTTATGGGAGTCGGGGGTTCGATCATTGCAATTTTATGTATTGTTATGGCGATTGCATCGGTTATTTCCTCCCCCTTTGGTATCTTTATGTCTGGTGAAAATACGGATGCCGATGTGAAGCCACTTTCCCGAATCGTTCAGGAAATGGACGATGAATTTGCCGCCCGACTTGTAGAAATACAGAAATCCGCAGGAAATGTAGACCGTGTTGAATTTCATTATCTTGGCAGTGCAGACAACACGCGAATCGATAATTGGGAGGATATTATCGCCGTTTTTGCTGTGAAGACCGTCATGGATGAGAAGAATGGAATGGATGTTGTCACCCTTGATGCGACAAGAATTGGAATTATCCGATCGGTGTTTTGGGATATGAATCCAATCGAGTCGAGCGTTGAAACGATAGAACACAAGGAATCGATTACGGTAGAACATGAGGATGGGAGCACCAGCGAAGAAACGACTACTCGTTATGAGCGCATACTGCATATTACCATCGCGAGCCAAACTGCGGAGCAACAAGCCGACCAATACAAATTTACGAACGAACAGAGGGAATTGATGAAAGAAATGTTGTCCACGGAGTTTCGCCCGCTTATGTTTGCAATACTTGGTAAAGATTTGGACTATGGATTGACGCCGGATCAACTTGATATTGTTCAAAATCATTTGCCCGAAGGCACTCGTGGCAGCGATGCGGTCAAATTGGCGCTGACTCGTTTGGGCGATCCGTATAGTCAACCGAAAGCCGGTCAGGATCATTATACAGATTGCAGTTATCTTGTCCAATGGGTGTACCGGCAACTTGGGATTAACTTGCCGCGAACAGCGGCAGAACAAGCAAAATTTTGCGTGGAAAATGGCTTAATCGTAAGCGCAGCCGATTTGGTTCCAGGTGACCTTGTATTTTGGAGCTATGAGCAAAATGGCAGATTCATGGATATTACCCATGTCGGCATTTATGCGGGAGATGGTAAAGTGGTGGATGCTTCCTCCAGTCGTGGGCAAGTGGTCTATCGCAATTTATTTGATTCGGATAAACGAGTCCTGTATGGACGACCTCATCATTCTAATCAATTCCCTGATTTGAGAGACTGAAAGCTTTGAAGCTAAGAAAAATAGGAAAGCTGGCAGATGCCCGCGACTCGACAAAGGGCTTTGGGGATTAATAGCAATACAAACTCGGCTCCGGCTGCTCAAGACATGTTTGCCCGAAGCTTGTCTGGATATCCGATCCGAGGAAAGGCCGTCGGGAAGAAGAGGGACAGGAGCCCCTCTTCTTTCGGCACAAATGCCTACGACACATGATTTGAGCGTTATCGTCCAAGATGTGAAGCGCTGAATTGATTTTTACCATTGCGCTTTTTTTACTTTGTTTGAAAAAACGAAATCGTCTGAAACTTTTGGCGTCAGGGCATGTATTAGACGCCTAGAGTGCTAAAAGTATCAGCGTGTAAATGGTATGTTTACGGACAAATAAGGATTCCTTTCCCATTTCTTAGATTCACTTTCATCAGAGCTAACAAGCTATCGGCAATAAAACCTTGACGGTCGTTCCTTGTTTGACGACGCTTTCAATATGAATGCTTCCACCATGATTCTCAATGATTTTGAAGCTCATCATCATACCTAAGCCCGTCCCTTGTTTTTTTGATGTAAAGAATGGTTGCCCAATTTGCATCAGTTTGTCAGGCGGTATCCCACAACCGTGATCGATTACCACAATTTGCACTTCCTTTTCCGATGCTTGTATTTCAATTCGGGCCTCTCCGCCGTCTGGCATCGCATCGATCGCGTTTTTCAAAATGTTAATGAATACTTGTTTCATTTGGTTTTCATCGCATAATACATACAATGTACGCAAATCAGAAGTAAACCGAATGAGGACATTGCTCATTAGTGCTTGAGATCCCATCAGCGTAACAATATAACGTAATAAATGAACAATATCTTTCCGCTGCATCCTTGTTTCATGTGGCTTTGCCAGAATAAGTAGTTCCGCCAAAATCAATTCGATTCGCTGAAATTCGGAGAAGACGATTTCAAAATAGTTCGGTTTAACCCCTTCGGTTTTCATTAACTGAAGAAACCCCCTGATTGCCGTTAAAGGGTTGCGAATTTCATGAGCAATGCCCGCGGCTAATTGTCCAGCCAACGATAACTTGTCTGAATGATGCAGCAGTTCCTCTGCCTTTTTTCGCTCCGTGAGATCCTGAATCTGTGCAATGAAATACGCAGCCCCCGAATCATCGATGACGACTCTCGATGCATGCACTAGCACCCAAATGGTATGGCCATCCTTATGTACATAACGTTTCTTAACTTGAAGGGTGCAAGCCTTCCCTTCAACAATTTGCTGAAATTCTTCCAAGCTTTTTTTAATATCATCAGGGTGAGTGATGTCTTGGAACGTACAATTCATTAGTTCTTCTTCCGAATACCCCAAAATGTCGCATAACGATCGATTAGCACGGAGCCATTTTCCGGTAGGGGAAGTAAGCGCCATGCCGATCGGAGCGTGCTGAAGGGCGGTCGCAAAAAATAAAGCATCGCTATTTATTTCTGTTATCAATTCTGATCACCTCTCATTGTTGTTAAAGGGAATTAAACAAATATCTTCTTCTACAACGGATTTCATTTTCCTGTCCAGGCCGAATTAAATCCATATGTCCAGCATCAGCTTAGATTTCTTGGCTTTTTTGTCCATGGAATATTTCCTCGATTTATGGGAAGGAATGTTGATATGTGAAAACTCAACTAAATGTGAATGACTAATGGTTTGGTTAGGGGACTAATCGTTATGCTTAATAAATCAACTGCGGCCATTGGCACGATTCCATCGTTTTGTATCATCGCCTTAGCTGTAGGGCTAATGAACCATGTCATGGTCATTCCCTCTTTGTTGCAAGAGGCGAAAAGAGACGCATGGTTAAGTGTTTTGTCCATGATTGTGCCGTATACAATTTGGGCGTTACTGCTTTACTACATTATGAAGAAGACCCATCAGCAGCAGATCGTGATTTGGTTACGAGAAAATTACGGAACGATGGCTAGCATCGTGTTTCGAATTTTTTTTATTACCTACCTTTTTTTGATTGTTGTTTTGACCGTTAAGGATACAACCGTTTGGACACATGCTTCCTACCTGCCAAGAACACCGCAACTGGTTTTATCCGCTTCCTTGGTTGTATTATGCGGTTTTGCCGCTCAGTCCGGACTTCGACCTCTTGCGATTGCATCGGGTATTTTGCTGCCATTCGTCGTTATATTTGGGGACTTTGTCATGAGTGCCAATCTACCGAAAAAAAATTACACTTTACTGACGCCTATTATGGAATATGGGGCGGGGCCCGTACTTAAAGGATGCGTGTATGTGGGGGGAGGCCTTGCAGAGTTGATCATTATTCTGCTGTTCCAGCACAGGATAAAGTCGAACATTCGTCCGTGGTCACTATGTCTTTTAGGTATATTTTTGATCCTGTTGGTATTTGGGCCAGTTACAGGTGCTATAGCCGAATTTGGCCCTTTTGAAGCCTCGAAACTGCGATACCCGGCTTATGAAGAATGGCGTCTCGTTTCGATCGGAAAATATATTCGGCATGTGGATTTCTTATCCATTTACCAATGGTTATCGGGGGCATTTGTCCGTGTTTCGATCTCGTTGCTTTTGCTCATCGAGCTATTACCGGGAAGTCGTAATAAGAACGGGAAACTCGTTTGGCTGACGATTCTTGGTATCTTCATTCTAGTCCTTGTCGAGCTTCCCATTAGTGACATGCAATATGCCCGTTTTCTGAAACAGGTGTATTTGCCTTTATCATTATATATGGTTGTAGGGGTGTCGTTTTTTTTGTTAATAGCGGTGATCATCAAAAACTATACTGGGGTGCGACCAAAATGAAATTTATCCGGATATGGAAATCCATCTTTACAAAAAGCACAAATCATATGACCTCGTCTGAAACATTTGTACCTAAGCACCAAAATCACGAATTGTCACCCGAAGGTCTCCGAGCATTGTTTCGCAATTGCGCGGATGTAAAGATGGACAAGTATGACCTTGGCGATGCTGAATCCATACAAGCGGTATACCTCTTTTATTGCGAAGGTTTGGCTGATGTACAGCAAATAAACGAATACGTGCTCCCGCGGCTGGAAAGCATGCTGCATCATTCGAAACCGGGTATGGAACTGGATAAAAAGTTGGAATTGACCCAAATCGTACAGACGCAGGATATGATCACACGCGTTTTTTCGGGGCAGCTCCTTATTTATTATTCCGGTTTGAATACGCTGTACGCGTTGGACATAGCTTCTCCTCCCCATCGTAATCCTTCGGAATCAAACACGGAAATATCCATTAAGGGTCCGAGAGACGGGTTTGTGGAAGAATTAACAACCAACGTGGCCTTGGTACGGAAGCGTCTTCGCACCAACTCCCTTTGTTACGAACAGTTTACGATTGGAACAAGGAGCAACTGCAAAGTTGCTTTACTCTACATCGAAGATATCATTCAGCCTGAAATTATTAGGGAAGCACGAGCACGCTTAAAGCATATTGATATCGATATCTTGTTGGGAGGCAGTCAATTGGAAGTAATCATTTCTGATTCTTCTTCCAGCATATTTCCTCTATTGGATTATTCAGGGCGACCTGATTATGTAGCAGACTGTCTTGTACATGGGCGATTTGCAATTATTGTCGACGGTGGGCCTAATGCGATTATCGGCCCGGCCAATTTAACACTCCTATTAAAGTCGCCTGAAGATCCTTATTTTCCGTTTTATTATTCTACATTTGGGATGTTTTTGCGTTTGATTGGTTTAATAACTACATTACTATTGCCGGGTTTTTGGACTGCTCTTTCGTCCTATAATATTGAGCAAATACCGTATCCGCTCGTAGCCACAATATCAATGTCAAGAATAGGACTCCCTTTACCTGGGCCTCTAGAGGCTTTTTTGATGATCGGTATGTTCGAACTGTTCCGCGAAGCGGGGGAGAGACTGCCCAAAGCAGTCGGTCAAACGGTCGCTGTTGTCGGGGGGATTGTTGTTGGAGACGCTGCGATCCGAGCCGGTCTTGCTTCAACGACTTTACTTGTTGTAGCTGCTTTAACCGCAGTTTCTAGTTTTACATTAGTAAATCAGTCGCTCACAGGTTCGGTTAGCATTATTCGCCTTTGCGTATTGGTTTGCTCTTCCGTGCTGGGGATGTACGGGTTCATTCTATCTGTCATAGCGATTGTTTTTTATCTTTCCCGGTTAGAATCATTCGGAGTGCCTTATCTTGCTCCCTTATCCCCAATAACCTGGAAGGATGTTGTTGCCGCTGTCACCCGAAAACCATGGCACAAAATGAATCGCCGCCCCGAAATCTTAAATACAAAAGACTCTTCAAGGAGGGGGAAATCTTGATGCCCTATTGGAAAAAAGTCATCACTATGTGGTTGATATTCCCGCTTCTTTTAACGGGATGTTGGGACAAAAAGGATATTCAGGATATCAATTATATAACAAGTATCGGATTTGATTACGTCGACAACCAGTATGTCGCGTACGTACAATTGATTGATTTCTCTAGTGTTGCAAAGATGGAATCAGGTAAGCCAAACCAGCCGGTCCCCGTGTGGATCGGTAAAGGTAAAGGAGATACAGCGATAAGTGCTGTCAATGATATATATCCAACATCACAGTTGCGTCTTTTTTATGGCCAAATCAACTCGATTGTCATGAGCGAGAATGTACTGAAAAAGGGGTTAAAAGATGTTGATGAACTGCAACATAGGTACTATGAAATGCGTTACACCCCTTGGGTTTTTGGCACCAGAGAATCATTAGATAAGATTTTTGCGGCTACCCCCTTTTTCAATCTTTCCCCGTTCATGTCTGTGCTTCATCAACCGCAGGAGGGATACAAGCAAAAATCCACTATTCAACCTTTACGTTCAAGAGAATTTGTGTCTAATATCCAGGAACCGGGAATGGCAGCTCTTTTGCCTTCCTTATCCATTACCAATCGGGCTTGGTTAAAGGATGAACACCCGCATGCGATGCTTGAAATGGACGGGGTATTCGTTTTCCAGGACGGAAAATATGAAGGATGGGCCGCTGAGAAAGCCGTTCCCGGACTCCGCTGGGTAAACCCCAAAACCAATCGCAGTCCATTGATCCTTCGTCAAAATGGGGAACCCCAGGCTGCCTTATCACTCGAAAAACCAAAGGTCGACATCGTTCCGAATATCCAGGGGAAGGAAGTTTCCTACACCGTTGACGTAAAGCTTTCTGGTTATATTAGCGAGATCATGCAACCGATGTCCGAACAGCTTATGGAAGAAAAAGCGGCAAAACAAATCCAGGAAGAAATCAAAAAAACATTCGTAAACGGACTTGATATGAAATCGGATCTTTTACAGTTGGGACACGCGCTATATCGTCAGAAAAATAAAGATTGGAAAAGGTTGTACTCTGAAAAAGAGTTGATTTTGACACCGGACTCCCTTAAAGACATAAAGGTGTCCGTTCAATTGAATCACGCAGGCAAATTGAAAGCTACAAATGGGTAATACAACTACAAATTCTATAACAAGGGGGCATGACAAAATGACTTGGATTCGGAAATTTTTATGTTTGCAGATTCGAATCAGTATCGCACTAAACTGGATTATTGCGTTTGTATTCGCATTCCACTTTGCTATAACCGGAAGTATGTATGTACCGGGGCTACCGGTGACCTCACTATTCGTGATATTTTCCAGTATTACGGATGCTGTTATTGTCTTACCGCATTTTCTTGGATACCTGCAGAAGGTTAATAACGCTGAAGATGAAGTAAATGATACTTAGGCCACAGGAGCTTCGTTTCCCCGCCCCAATCTGGAAACAAAAAGCGCCCAATTCCTCATCTAACTTTTCCTAAAAATGTTTTTAGGATCAATCCGATTCCGATTCCAACAATCAATCCTGCAATTCCCAGCCATACAGGTCCTAGAACATCACGGGAATAGATAATTCCTCCCGTGGCAAAGAATGCTCCAAAAGCAAAAGGGAGTACTGAATAAGGAGTTGCTCCACCTCCTGCATCCTTATACGCATCCCACATGCCAAAGATATAGACACAAGGATAAAACATCAGCCACTGGTAGTTTGTCTGGTTTATCGTCCAATCAATTTGACCATGAAAACTTGAGATAATGATCTCGTTTAAATGGGATTGGATGTTGATAAGAAACTCCAGACTGATCAATATGATCCCCTTCAAAATCTTCCCGTTTAATAATTGTCCAAATCCGGGCAAAGCAATACTCCAAAGTAACATTTCGATACGCTTTGACTTTTCCATGTTAATTCAGCATCATGATTTAGCTAACATTTTACGATCTGGAGCAAGCGGGGGTTGTTGCAGCCATCCGTTATCGATTAATACTCTGGATACTTCGTAACCCAGTTTTCCTTTCCTCGCCATTGCCGCAGAATAAATGGGCGCCAAATCCATTCGGGTGCTGACCGACATTCCTGAGCCATAATTGGAAAGAGAAAGTGAAATTAATGTTGAAATAAATGTAAGCATCATTCGATCTGAAAATGGAGGAATTTTCGAATCAGTGATCTCGGAATCCCAGAGCCTGGGTGAAGGTAAAAAATCATTGTGAAGGACGTTCATAAATTCCTCGATGTTATTTTGAGTTGTTTTGACGTTTTCTAACATGACCTCCCGAACTTCTTTTAAATTTGCCACTTGACTAAACGCAATAGCCAATGCTTTATGCAAAATTGTTTTCTTCAAATTAGCGTAAATACTGGATATTTCGAGAACGTCAAGTGTTCGCGATGGCCCTCGAAACCAGCTCAACAAGTAACTTTGCTGATGGGCAAATTCTGGTATACCCGGTATTGATATTTGCGGAAAATTATCAAACACTTCAAATTCTTGCATCAAATTTAGACTCTTTTCATAAAGTTCGATTGCTTGGTTCATGGCTTCTTTGTTAAACTGACGAACCATTTCAGATACGGATATTCCTATAGATAAAGCATATCCAATCATTCCGTTAACAGACATTTCGTTAAGGAAATATAGCCAAAAATGGTCACTGAACAAGCGAGGAGCTTTTAGATTCACATCCGCGTCTGTGAACCCGATTGGAACCGGAAAATCTAAGTCGTGAAATATCTCTTCCAGCTTGTCAACATTATATTGAGCATATTGCAAAGTCAATTGACACAATTGCCTTATTTTGGGATCGTCAAGGAATTGAAGGCTATATTGGTTAAATACAACGTTGATACTGTTCCCCGTATATGCTTGCCAAAGATTTGAAATATTCGTTGGAACAGATTTATTTTGAGGTTCTTGTTGCTGCTGCTGAGCTACTTGCTCAGATCGTTTAATTTCTTGCTCAATCATTAGAAGTTAAACTCCTTTTCGGTTTGTTGAAACACTTTCTCCTGTTGGTTGAGTATAATTTTCCCGTTCTGAACTGGGATACTCTCGCCATTTTGTGGGGGAGTCGAGCACGACGCCCTCACCGGCATTATTAGGTGGAGGGAAGCATTTTTACAGCAGCCCGATGGCCGACTGGATTCCGTTTTCCGATACGTCGGTAGTAGGATGTACTGCAAACGTACAGAAAATTCATCATTTCCCTTGGAACCAAATCATCGACATCGAATATGATAACTGGCTACCTCCCTTGCCCAGGGGAAATTTATTCTTGGTCGGTATAAAAACCGACCCTTTTAATTATCTCGTCCGGGACAAACGTACAAAAAAGTTTTGCCGGAACTAGGTAAATGCCGTTTTCGCATTGGGTTTGAAACCATAAGCTGTCGTTGTAAGTCAATCGTCTAAATTCCAAGGAGGAATAATTCCGGATGCACACATTTACTAAACATGCAATGCCGCTCTATACCCAAGACCATATTACTTATTGCAAACAAATGTATGAGTGGCACATGAAAATGATCCAATATCACGATCAAGTAAGGGCGTATCATATGGAACGGGCTAAACATTTTCAAAAGCTTATGGAGGAAAGAAATAAAACGACCGAAAAATCCAAAGAAAACGACGCTGCATGAAAGTGAGCTGACATGGAGCGATATATGGATATGGAAGGATTCAGGAGAAAGCTCTGGGACAAATATTTAACGACCAGCACCGTTCAAAGAGTAAATATCAGTTTCGATGACTTTTGGTATGATTTTTTGGTGCGCCACTTTGCTTCCGAATCGGCCACAGAAAGGATTTTCGATGAAGTCTGCAAAGACTTGGAGGAAGGGAGGCTGCTAGCTTTATTTATTCTTCATAGCCCGATTTCCCCTCCGTATGTATGGATTACACCCTAACCAACTAAAGATGTGCGCAATTCGCCCCCAACAAAAACGAATTTTTTACATGCGCTCAAAAGTTGTGACAAAAACATTAAAGTCAAAACTCAGCCAAAGGCCCAAACAAAAAGCAGCCTTCAATCGTGAACTGTGACCTACAAGATGGACACTTTGAAAAAAGTGACCTCTTGTGGGTCATTTGTGTTTTAATCAAGGTATAAGGCGAGGAGCGATACGAAAATGGGGAAGTTGAAACGGGTGCTCTTTACAGAGGAGCAGATGAAGAAGCTGGAGCAGAATCCAAACGTACACCACGTGAGCGAGGCGGCCATCACATACACACCTGCATTTAGGCTGGAGGCGCTAAAAGCTTACAAACAGGGGCAGGCACCTTCGGAAATCTTTATTCGTGCCGGCTTCGACCTGGACGTTATTGGCCATAGGAAGCCCAAGGACAGCATGAAGCGGTGGCGTGAAACCTTCGAGCTGTACGGTGAGGAAGGATTGGCTACAGAGCGGCGTGGCAAGGGCAGCACGGGGCGCAGGCCAGCCGGTCAATTGTCAGCAGAAGAGGAATTGAAACGGGCAAAGGCCAAGATCAAGTTGCTGGAAGCGCAGGTAGACCTGCTAAAAAAGGTCGAAGCGCTCGAGCGGCAGAAAAAGAAACGCTAACGTCCTCCGAGCGCTATGAGACCATTAACCGCACCATTCGGGCGTATGGCCTGAAACGAATGACACGCTATCTATGCGAGCTTCTGGAAGTAAGTCCAAGTGGCTACTACAGGTGGATCGGGGCCGAAGAGCAGCGTCAGCTTCCTACAGCCGCCGACGAACGGGACATCCTTATCATCAAACAACACTTTGACGCACTTCGCGGCAAGGCAGGCGCGCTCGTCATAAAGATGCGTTTGGAACAGCTAAGTGGTGTAGTCATGAATCATAAGAAAATTCGCCGCCTTATGCGCAAGGCCGGCCTGGTGGCAGCCATCCGTCAGGCGAACCCCTACCGCAAGATGGCGAAGGCAACTCAAGAGCATATGACGTGTCCGAATCTGCTGGGACGTATATTTAACCAAGGCGAACCAGAGAAAGTGTTTCTCACTGACATCACTTTTTTGCGCTATGGAAGCGGACACTGGGCATACCTTTCCTGTGTAAAAGACGGGGCGACCAGGCAGATCCTTGCCGATTGCGTGGCAGCAACACTCGAGCTTCGGATTGTCGAGCGGACACTACAGCGTCTTTTAGAGCAATTGGATGGAAACATTCATCCGGAAGCAATCCTTCACTCCGACCAAGGGATGCATTACACGCACCCCAAGACCCGTCTTCTCATCGCTGAGGCAGGATTTAGCAGTCGATGTCGCGCAAAGGCAATTGCTGGGACAATGCCCCCATGGAATCCTTCTTCGGTCACCTGAAGACGATGTGGATTTTAGCGATTGCCAAACCATTGACGAAGTGAGAGTGCGAGTGAAGGAGTACATAAGCTACTACAACTCAGAACGATACCAGTGGACATTAAAAAAGACGACCCCCGATGAATTCAGAGGCCATCTACTTGTTAGCTAAGCTCGAGGCGGTTTATTTCAAACTGTCCACAAACCGGGTCACAGTTCATCGGGAGAGGCTGCCATATTTAATCATGAAAAACAAGATACTAACGCTTTGTGCTACTTTTATTTTCCAACATGTAGATGGCTGATGTAATTAATATTAAAAAAGAGCCAGGAAGCAAAAATAATCCAACTGACATCATACCCAGTATTGAAAATACTGTTAACGCTGCTCCGCAGAATAAGGTGCTCTTCCAATTAGCATTTATAATGAAATAAGCGGACAAAAGAAAAATAAGCAATGACAAGATGCCATAAGAAATAATTAGAACTGCGTTGGAATCATCATTATTGTAAGTAAGTGAAGATATGCCAATATAGAGCAAATACAAAGCACCAATAAATCCTAGGACAACGCCAGCGAGGCCTACTTTTCTACTCACGGCTGTTCACCTCTCGTAAAAATAAATAAAGGTAAGGCTCTAACCTTACCTTTATTATATAAAATTTCTTATGGATTATTAATCGGTGGATTCGTACCTGAAGTTATTACTCTAGAGTGTAGAATTAAAAAGTCCTCGCCTGATGCATTTGCAGACCACGAATAAGCCCAAGTGCCTAAATTATTCGCCAGAATAGATGCCGAATGATTGACATATGTTCTCTTGGTTTTGTCGTTCCAGTTATCATTATAATATGCAGAACTATAATCTACTGTTAGTGAACCGAATCCAGAAGTTGCAGAACCAGCAGTGCAAGAAGTTTTATACCATGTAGTAATACCATCGTAAGGAGTGCAATCTGCTGCTTTGGATACGACCGAAGGTGTACAATGAACCCATAGGGTGAGACACAAGGAGGCGATAAATAAGTTATACTGAAGCTATGGAGAAACGGAACCGATATACCGCAGAGTTTAAGACGAAGGTTGTTTTGGAAGTGCTGAGAGAAGAGCAGACAGTGAATGAGATCGCAGGGAAGTATGAACTCAGCCCGGTCATGTTGAGCCGGTGGAAGGCAGAGTTTTTGGAGCGAGCCTCCATGGTGTTCGGGCGGGAAACAAAGGAAGCGGAGAAGGTCAAAAGGAACTACGAAGACAAACAAGAACAACTGGAGAAACTGGTCGGCCAACTGACGCTAGAAGTCAATTGGCTCAAAAAAAAATCTGGTCTCTAAGACAGCGACAAGAGATCGGCAAGCCATGGTGGAACGGGATAACCGGGAGATCAGCATCAAGCGCCAGGCAGAGCTCTTGGGGATCCATCGTACGAGTGTGTACCGGCAGCGGGAGCCACGGCAGGAAACGCAGGAGAATGTTCAACTGATGCACGAGATTGACAAGTTGTACACGAAGCATCCGTATTTCGGCTATCGGCGGATGGCAAGCAAATTGCGAGAACAGGGATGGGCCGTGAATCGCAAACGCATCCAGCGGCTGATGCGCCTAATGGGAATTGAAGTGATCTACCCGGGGCCGAACATAAGCAAACGGTATCATGCCCAGTATATTCGGCCCTACCTGCTACGCGGCTTGGCCATTGATCGTTCGAACCAGGTCTGGGGAATTGATATTACGTATTTGCGGATGGGCAAAGGCTTTATGTATCTCTTCGTGATTATCGACTGGTACAGCCGCAAAATCATCGATTACGAGCTCTCCAGCACACTGGAGAAGGCCTTTGTCTTGAAATGCTTGGAACGGGCGCTGGGGCGCTGTCAGCCGGAGATCATGAACAGCGATCAAGGCAGCCATTTTACGAATCCGGATTACCTGGATTTGTTGGCGGAGCATCAAGTAAAAGTGTCTATGGATGGCAAGGGCCGTGCGCGGGACAACAGCCGTACGGAACGCTTCTTTCGTTCGCTCAAATATGAAGAAATCTATCTGAATGAGTACGAAAATCCTCGAGCGCTTCGTAGAGCGATTACAGCCTATCTACGCTTTTACCATACCCAGCGTCCACATCAGTCGTTGGGTTATGCCAAGCCGGATGAAGTGTATGCGCGGACCGCTTAATGGCGTCCGCTCCCCACTACAAATGAAGGAGGACATAACTTATTTTTTTCGGAATTGTGTCTTGACAATGGGGGGCATTACAGTGTACCTCCTAATGTACCGTCATCTTTCCAAGTCAAATTAAATTTGGAATCTGCTACATTAATGAACACTGGGTCTTCAGTAATAACTCTAACCTGAGCATTATATTGAGCCAATATCCCCAATGGAGTTAATACGTTTTGAGGCTTATCTGAGGGGACTGGAATAATTGTTGTGGTATAAGTAAGATTATTTGGATTAATGTCTATTGAATACGCGTTCGAGGGATCGCCAGTTCTATGAACGCCACTTCCATGTATTTCAATATGATCATTTGTTTTAACAATCCATACTCGATCAAGAATAACTTCACTATCAGAAGTAGGTGATAGATCGAATGTTCCGTTAGCCTGATCACTTACGAGGGCGGTAGATGATGCCGATGCAGAGAAAGGGGTCACAAATGCAGCGAATAACGTAGCTACCATAACTAGACGAAATAGTTTCATTTGAGCACTCTCCCTTTTATCCTTGATAGGTGATGAGCACTTTTCTTCCTGTTAAAAATTACTGAAAACGACACTCCCGTACAACTAACCCAAGTTCAAGATCACAATTCCCGAGGTTTTAACATTATCCTGTTACTGCTAACGCATAATGTCCGCCAATTGACGGCGTAAGTTGTCCTGCTGGTGACGGTCATTCTGTCCGACCTAGATCAGAGAAAAGGGAGAATCACGATAATTCTCCCTGGATAACGCGCTTGATCATGTGATCGTCGATAATCCGATGTTTGTTCTGAGATCCATAGATGAGAGCGTGCGTACATACCTTGTTGATGAGCCGGGCAGCGCCGCTGGAGAAGCGATAAATGTCGTCGATCGCTCCGTCGGTGAAAATGTCATGATCGGCCCCGGCAAACGCAAGGTGGCGACGCATGTACTCGCCAGTCTGGGCACGATCATAATGCGGCAACTTGCACTGCAGATCGATACGTTGCCGAATCGCCGCATACGCCTGAAGGTTCAGCCTATCCCATAGTTCGCTCTGCCCGACAAGAATGAGCGCCATGGGACTCTGCGCATCCATCTTGAAGTTAAGCAGAAACCGCACTTCCTCAAGCATCTCCCGGTCCAGCAGATGCGCCTCGTCCACGACGACGACCGGCTGAAGGCGGTGAATCCCGCGCATGAGTTCGATCTCGCGATGCAGCTGCCGCTTGGCGTCGCCGCGGTAGAACTTCGACTCACAGCCGAGCTGCTCGAGCAGCCCCTTGTAGAAGTGCCTCGGCGTGAGCTTGGAATCCGACAGATACAGCACTTTGAACTTCGCCGGATATTTGTCTACCCGTCCGTAGAGTACACGAGCGGCATCAAACGGGGGCATGGCAGGGAGAAGGAAAGAGCGTTCCTGTTCCAGTCGTTCGATCGCCGTCTGGCCGCTCAACTCGGTTTGCGGTTTTTGGTTGCGCCGTGTACATACCTGCTGCAGATATTGGTTCGCTTCCTCTAACGAGTCGAACTCGTCCCGAAAGGCGAATGCTTTTCGGCGTACGACCTCCACGCTGCGCTCCACATGACCTTTTTCATTGCCGCTGTGGATATTGCAAAAACGGTGCTGAAACCCATAATAAAGCGACAACTGCAGAAGACCTTGCGTCGGCTCCTTTCCCGTTCCAACGAACCGTTTGACCGCCACTTTCATGTTGTCATACACCATCGTTCGATGTACGCCGCCAATATGCTGAAAAAACAAGGCATGTGCTTCCTGAAAGCATTCTGTCGTTTGTTTGGTAAACAAATACGCAAAACGGTAGTTCCCATAAGCGGATGTGAAAACCGCCATTTGAAAAGTTTGTAGTCTACCATTGATTTTAAGTTTCACTTCACCCCAATCGAATTCACAGATTTCCCCAGGTTCATACAGTGCCTTGATGAATGCTTCCTTGGGTTTGCGTTCCAAACCACGGATTGTTCGGAGAACCGTACTGTAGCTAATATCTACGCCTTCGGCTTCCAGTGCTTCGAAGATGTCCATTGCCTTCTTTTGTTGTTTGCGTTGCCCTTGGTTTCGCTTGATTTCATTCTCATTCAAATGCGCTTGGATTTTTTTTGCTATTTCATCGGTCAGTTTCCGTTTCGGTCGGATTCCTACATTGTACTTGGGAGCGGTGGTCAGGGCATCAATTAATGCTTGAATATCTACTGAGTCGTTCCCCTCCGCCAACAACTGCCGTCTCCTTTCCTCATATTGGTGGATGTATTTTCCAACCGTTTCTCGATGAATCCCGGTCAATCTAGCAATTTCCCGGCGTGACCTTCCTTCATGGATGTGCATCATCAAAATCTTCTGCATAATATTCATCGTAATCATTCTCTCCCGGCACCCACTTGTCGATTTATTCTCCAAGTAGGTTTATCGGTTGTGGCCGGTTTTTCAATGATTACGGTGGCCTGTTTTTAAGTTATCATAGACAGTCATTATATTCAGCAACTCCCGGACAGGCAATCCCGCCAGCAATCGGACGTTATGTTTCAGCGGAAACAATTATCCTTCCATAGAAACCCTCCCTCAGTTAATATTTCTTTTCAATATTATAGACACTTTTAGATGCCAATTCGTTTCAAATAGAACAGAAAAATTAAATTTACCTGACGATATAGCTTCAAACTCTAAATAGGGATAGCTAGACGAGACGATTATGCATCTTGAAAAACATGGTGTACCTCTGCAAAGGAAAAAGAAAGCATCAAAATCGAAAAGTTTGTTTGGTTTGAAGAACCTGAAGAATGACTGGTCGAGCTTCTGGAGAACTAACGAGTTGTCATTCATTTGCCACTGAATACGCAGAGAACGATAGCGTAATAATACTTCGGCAGTCAAAGACTTTTCCAAATCCCTGTTCGCCGCTACGTCTTTTATGGGTCAGTCTAAGACATATCTTACGGAAGTTGCCGATTATTCTTTTCAAAAAACCGTGTAGGATTAACAAATTCAGCCTATTACTTTATTTCCCCAGGAAGTGTCAATAAGTTTGTGTAATTAAAGTAGGGACATCCCAATTACTGAGTGCGAGATGGTTATTGAAACTGCAGAGATAGGGTCCAAGGAGAATGTAGCCCAAGCGAAGGCGCGGGAGGCCGTTCTTTTAGTCTTGAACTTAGGCTCCCTCCGAGTAACGTTCCTCGTACATTTCAGCAAGTTTCATTTGCGTATAGGGATCACCGAAGCCTCGTATCGTCTTATTCATCCATTTCTCGTTGTACGCCTGAGCTTCGAGATAAATGATTTTCTCCGCTGCATCCACGCTGGTGATGCTGTTCATAGGGCGGAGACGTTTTCGGAACTCTTTATTCAGCCGCTCAATGGGATTGGAGGTATAAATGGCATCTTTAATGAGCGGCGGGTACTTGAAAAAGGTCAGAAGGGTAGGAAGTTGTTCCTCCCAAGATTTGATCTCTTTCGGGTATTTCTTTTCCCATTTTCCTTTTACGGTATGAAACGCCGTTATGGCCTGATCATGATCCGGAGCGTTATAAATGGTCTTCAGGTCATCCAGAAATTCCGTTTTATCTTGTACACGGATTTTGGGGAATGTACCGTGAACCTTGTGGACGATACAATGCTGGACATCCGCCTGGGGATAGACTTCACGGAAGGCATCCTCCAAACCCGGAAGTCCGTCAAACACGCCGAGCAGCACTTCTTTGGCCCCTCGGCGGTATAGGTCCTTGAGAACGTCTCTCCAGCCATTGGAGCTCTCTTGACCCCCCACATAGAAACCAAGAATTTGCCGGTTCCCGCGTTCATTAATGCCCATGACCAAATAGATCGCTTCACTATCGACGGTATTTCGTCTTAGTTTCACGAACATCCCGTCCAAGTAGATGACCGAATATCGGGTTTCGAGCGGCCGATTTCGCCAGGATTCAACGTCCTCCAGTACGGTGCTGGTAATGTTGCTAATGGTCGTCGGAGAGTATTGCGAACCAAACATGCCCTCGATGAATTTCGCCACCTCCCGCGTGCTCATGCCGCCCTTGTACATGTGAATGACGGCTTCCTCTAACCAACCGTCTAGTTCTGAAAGAGTAGATTGTTGTATAGTTGCCATGAGTAGGGTTCCTTTCTTGGTGACTTCAGCAATCCCGAGAATACCCTACTTTTTTGTTGTCAAGTAAGACTCCAAATCTTACTACACAAACTATTTTACGTCATCTTTCCCCATGACGATAGCCCCTTAAGAGCGATGTTTTTAGATTAAACGACGGGCAACAAGACGAAAAAGCAGACCAAGGCCCAGGTCGGGGCGGTCTACTTTTCGAGTTTGCCGTTTAAAACTTGATGAATTATGATTAAGTTTAAGGGAGAGGGTGGCTGCTACCACCCACTTACATGGCAACCGCTATTCAGGGCGGTCGGCTGAAAAGGTTTAGGCGAAATGGACCGTTACCTTCGCAGGGGGGCGGTCCATTTTCGTTTGGACATCGAACATGTAACAAGCAGCCATGTGAAACCGTAACATGGCTGTTTTCCTTTGATTTCAATTCTCAAATGGCGAACAAACAGCCGATATGGTACATAGGAAAACTTGACAATTTTCCATTTCTACATAAATGAAGTTTGCGTCCCGTGTTCGGGGCGCCTATTTTTTTAGGCGATATTAGAACCCACTGAAATTACTTGGGATAGGCTTTCATTCTGGCAATTGTGCATTTTCAAAAGACGTCTATACCTCAAAGTTTGTCCCATAAGGCGCAAAAGGTTCGACGCCACTGAGCTTCTTTCAAAAAAATTTGATAGTGGGGAGGTCCGATTTTCTACGAAAAATGAAATGAATTGTAGAGGGGCATTATTGTGCCTCTTATCGGATCTTTGAAAACTAAATACAATCTTATCCGGTACGTTCCCCGCTTGGCCTGAAAAGGATAGCCGCATTGCAGGCGCGCCACGACCATTTTGCCGCTTCTTATTTCTGCACGCGCAAAATAAGAACTGGTATAATGCGAGCGATTTTGCCCATGCAATCCATAAATGGTGGTGCCATTTAAGGCGATGACCCATGCGGAGGGATAATGATACTTCCGTCCAGCCACAGTTCAGCGCAATGGGGGCGGCTTGCAGCGATCCTGGAAGAGGTTTGAAGCCTATGAGGACGGCTAACCACTGTCCGCCGGGTAGGATTATTTTGAAGCAACCAAAACAGAGGCGGAAACAGGGATGCGCGACCAAGGTTTTGTTCGTTGCGCATCTCTGTTTTCGGTTTTTAAGAATGATTGGGAGGTAGCTATGAACCATAAGCTGATCCGTTACAGTATGCAAATCGCTATGTTGCGGCAGTTGCTGGCCTTATGTTTGATTACCGAGAGCGAGTTTCATTTGGTAAAGAACAAAACAATGCGGGATTACGGTATCATTTCGGACCTTACTTCTTGATTCGCACATTTGTCGGTCCGCCCACCTCTTATTATACTGATGGCGAGTAAATAAGAATGGAGGACAACACCATGGCTCTTGAAGTTGAAGTGATTAAAGCAAGTCGGAAAATAACGGATCGCAATGCCGGAAAGTTATCGGATGTTCTTCGCGTTGCTCCTTATGCCCGCGTAAGTACAGACACGGAGGAGCAATTGAACAGCTACAAATCGCAAGTCGCCTACTATACCGATCTCGTAAGCAAACGCAGCGACTGGGTGCTTGTCGATATTTATGCGGACGAAGCCATAACCGGGACACAGGTAACGAAGCGCGAGGATTTCCAGCGCATGATTAACGATTGTATGGACGGGAAAATCGATATGATCATCACGAAGTCTATCTCCAGGTTTGCAAGAAACACGCTGGATACGTTGAAATATGTCCGAATGTTGAAGGAAAAGAACATCGCTGTATTTTTTGAAGACGAGAACATCAATACGCTGACAATGGACGGCGAATTGTTACTTGTCATTCTAAGCTCCGTAGCGCAGCAGGAAGTGGAAAACATCTCTGCTAACGTCAAAAAAGGCTTGAAAATGAAAATGAAGCGCGGCGAACTGGTCGGCTTTCAAAGCTGTTTGGGATACGATTATGATGTGAATACAAAAAAGATTACCGTCAATCAAGAAGAAGCCGAAATCGTCCGCTATATTTTTGAACGATATACATCGGGGATCGGCGCCTACGTTATTGCAAAGGAACTTACTGAGGCGGGACATAAAACCAAATACGGAAGAGTCGAATGGCAGGACACAACCGTTCTTGGTATCATAAAGAATGAGAAGTACAAAGGCGATTTGTTGCAAGGAAAGACATTTACTGTCGATCCGATCTCCAAGAGAAGGCTTGATAACTTAGGCGAGGAAGATCAATTTTATATCAGGAATCATCATGAGCCGATTGTCAGCGAGGAAGTTTTTGAAAAAGCGCAGGACATATTGCATCGAAGGGGCGAGAATCGCCGCCGCGGCGCGAAAGGCAAGAGGGACAAGTACAGCAGGAAATTCGCTTTCAGCAGCAAGTTAGAATGTGCTTTTTGTGGAAGTAACCTCTCGCGGCGGAACTGGCATAGCGGAACCCCGCATGAAAAGGTGATATGGCAATGTGTGACCGCCACGAAGAAAGGGAAGAAGTATTGCCCTCAAAGTAAAGCTTTGGAGGAAAAATTGATCGAGGGCGCTTTTGTTGAATCGTATAAATTGGTTTGCCGCAACAATTCGGACGTGTTGGACGAGCTTATGAAAAGAATGGAGTCCGTGTTTAGCGACCAAAATAATCAAAAGCGACTGAACAAAATTATCAGCGATATTCAATCTACGGAGCAAAAACGTTGCAAATTGATTGATTTGTGTCTGGACGAGAAGATTGACAGGGCTACATACGAACAGAAGTATGCGGAGCTCGATGCTTCACTCTCTAAATTGCTCGAAGAAAAGGAACAGTTGGAGCAATCCGCGCAGGATGAAATTAACTTGGGGAGACGGCTTGAACATTTTCGCAAAGTGCTTCAAACGAATGAAGTTCTTACCGCATTCGACCGGAATGTATTCGAAAGTATTGTTGATAAAGTCATTATTGGGGAGAACTCCAATCAGGAAAGTCCCGAGCCGTATAAGCTAACCTTCGTATACAAAACAGGCTTTCATAACAGCATCCAAAGCAAGATGCATAAGCAAAAAAAGACCATGCGAAATGAAAGGGGGAATTTGCCTTCCTATTCCGAGCACAACACATGTGGAGTGTTCAGTGTTACTTAAATGGGCGGGGGATTGATGTCCCCCGCTTGATTTATGCCCCTAATGAAGCGGGGCGGGCGATATTGTAGATAATCTTGATGCTACCATCCGCATGTACTTCGATCTTATTAATGAGCTTTTGGATGATATGCTTTAGCACTTGCTCATTGTCAACGTCTAGCTTCGCTATTTTGTTTACTTGGCGTTGGAAGTCTTGTAAGTAGCGTTCTGTATCCTTTTTGGATTCAATCAATGTTTCAAGTTCTGTTTTTCGTGCGGTCAATCGACTTTGTTCAGCTTGAATGTTCTCGTTAGTAGACTTGAACTGCTCAATGCCTATTACTTTCTGTTGGAATAAGGCTAGTAAGGAACGGAACTCGCCCTCAAGCTTTGCAAGTTGCTTGTTTACTCCTAGCAACTCTTTTGAATATGAAGTCTGATGTAATTCAAGTTCCCCGCCCGCAATTTTGTATAGTTGCTCCATTCGTACATTGTTCGTAATCAATTCCCGCAAGTCGGCTTTTACGAAGTCCAATAACTTATTATTAGCGATGATATGTGAAGAACAATACGCTGACGTGTGTTTTACATATCCCCCACATACGTATGCACCGCCTTCTTTCCTCAGGCGGTCTTTCCGATACATCATTCCCTTACCGCAATCGGAACAACGAGCCACATGAGCAAATGTACTTTCTTGACCGTTGCTTTTATGCTTGCCTTTAGCCCTCATTTTCTCTAGTGCGGCAATGTGTTCCTCATGTGTGATGATGGCGGGGTGAGCATCATTAACGATTATTTGCTTATCAGGAGCTACAGTCTTGCGCTTTTTAGAGATGAAGTCCATTGTTTCCTCTCGATGCTGAACGAGCGCCCCAGTATAGACAACATTTTCTAGGATGACTCGGATACTGCTCTCAAGCCACATCGTCCCCCTGTTGCTCCCACCTGATACAGTTCTAGGCGTGGGGATATTCCTTGAATTAAGATAGCTAGCGATTTTATACCATCCCCAGCCTTTGTATAGGTATAGGTCGAACATTTCCCTGACTATGGGGCTGTATTGCTCATCTAAAGCAAGCTTCCCATCGTCCCCTCGTTTATATCCAAACGCAGTGAGCGAAGCTTGATACTTGCCTAGACGTGCTCCTGTTTGCCTACCAATTTTAATACGGGCTGATAGCTTACGACTTTCTTCCTCGGCAAGTATAGCCTTTAGCCTGAACATGAATTTGGTGTCGCTTGTAGCCGTGTCATAGTTGTCCTCAGGGAAGATTAGTCGAATATTATATCGTTGCTCTAGCTCGTCGGCTACAGTCATACTCTCAACTGAACTTCTACCGAAGCGGGATACAGACTTGGCAATAACAACATCAAATTTCTTTTTCTTGGCATCATGAATAAGTTGCTGAATCGCTTCCCGCTTTAAGAAAGTCGTACCGCTAACCCCATCATCAATGTATGTTCCTGCTAACTGCCAAGCGTTATCTTTAACAATGTTAGTTGTGAATGTAATTTGATTATCAAGGCTGTTACGCTGTTCGTCTCTTTTTGTACTAACTCTTGCATAAATTGCACACCGCATAGGTAGTTCCTCCTCGGAATGGTTTCACCGAACCTATACGAAGTGCTCAAGCCATAATTTAGCCCGCTAAACTACCCCATTCCCCTATCGTATAGCGATAGTAGCAGGAAGGGAGGGCGGCAAACATGAAGCAGGAACCCGAATACACTGGAATACAGACGGTGCAAGAGTCATTGGAACAACTGATAGTTGAATTGGTGCGAGCGGGACTAATAACAATTGATTGTGATGAAGCTTTAACAAGTATATAGACAATGGAACGCTTCCTGTCGCTCATGTGGACTTTGGGAAGCGTTCTTTTGTTTGACCTGACTCTAGACTGTTCAGATTCCATTTATAGCGTCTTATGTCCCCGGGTGACCTAATTCTTGATTATCGCCCTCCCGCTCCCCTAGCCGCCTTGTAGGGCGACAGTATTCGATAATTGGGGAGCGGGGCAAAGCTATTCAGTTTTCAAAGAACTTTAAGCAGGAGTATAAAAGGGGAAGTAGAGTCGGTCAAGAAAAAAAAGAGTCACTGGAATTCGATAAATTTTTTATGTATGCTTCACCTCCCCCTATACCTTGGAGAAAACCGCTTTACGGGGGCGGGGAAGAGAGCGAAGTGATTTCTACCGAGAATTTGTGCAAAAAGTCGGTGCGTCATAGAAGATGAAGCAATAGTAATTTTTCGCGATATTGTTTAATGCTTAACTGCTAGTGATTCCTCCCGTATAGGTTCAGTAGATCAATTTAGGGGGTTACAAAATGAGCGCTAAGAAAGGCATTTTCGACAGAATGATTGAATTAGCAAGCGATAAAGATAATTTGTATTACATCAGCAATAAGCAATATTTCCCGCTACCGCTTCGCATTTCAAGATGCCGGGGATTAAGCTCCCAAGAAAAACTTGTTCTAATGGAATTACTCTACTGTTTTGGCGATAATGATGAAGCGTTTCCTTCTATCGAATATCTAGCGTTTCAACTAGATGTGGATGACAAGACGGTTAGCAAAAATATTAAGAAACTAATTGAAAAGAAGTTCATTAGCGTTTACAAATCACCGAATCGAGTTAACCGTTATTACATTCACTTATTGGAGTCGAATCCTTACATCACTCTTAGCGAGTTGACATTGTGGTTTGAAAAGACGATTCAAACTAGAGGGATTCCAAAACAAGACCTTATACCCCAAATCCGCAAAGAGGTAAGGCGAGTAACCGAGAGCGCAGAATACACTAGCTTCTTGTCCCGCCTTATGATTGTATGTGCAGAGCTTCTGAAATGTTGGAATGAGTACTGTAAGCATCCTGATGCACTATATGCAAAGTCAGAGTATGATAAAAGCTGTCGTCAGGAAAGAGAGATACTAAATGAATATCTTGCTTACTTAAATGAAGTGATGAACGATAAATTTGGAACTAATGTTAGAACTGTTCAACCGTTAGTGACTGTCTAACGGTTTTTCTTTTTGATATCCGTTTTTAGTAGAACCGTTCAAATAGTGAATTGTAGTCCTAATTTGGTATCTGTAACGTACTAGAATTGGAGTTAGCAAACGCCAAATCGGTTTTTACTAGAATACATTTTGGGAGTTGCTATTGGAACAAAAGGGAGAGTAATTACATCTTATTAAAACTATTCAAAATACATATCTTAAAAAAATAAACCACCTGCTGTTTGGCAAGCCAAACAAGCGATGGTTTCAAGGGAGATAATTGGATTATAGAATTATAGGCTTGGTAACATGAAGTTACTTGTGACTTACTTTATCTAGGAACTCTGCGATAAGCTGTGAAGCATCCTCGCCATCATATTTATTAGTATTCGAGAACTTTCCAATCGCTAAACCATTTAAGTTTTGAAATTTCATAGCGTCTTTTGGTCTATAAAGAATATAAAAATTATCAGAGTAGCCAACTCTAATCCCCGCGAGTTTACCGCCCGATCTTGAATCAAAGATTTCAATATCATCAGCACGAACATTCAGGTTATAGTTCGTTCTGTAATAGGAAGCCATTGAACTTTTTAAGTCACTGTTAGGAGCGGGGGCACAGGATTTTAGCATTGCACCGAATAGAAAAAGTGCTCCAACAATAATGATAGCTATGATTCCGAAAAATTGTATAAAGAATAATGTGCTTTTTATCTTATCGTTCGTTTTTCCTCTCCCCGCACTTCTTTTTTTAACTTTGTTTTCAGTAGATTTAATGTTCAAAATAATCTGCCTCCATAAAGTAGTATCAAATGAAAAATAACACCTATGAGTACAAATTTCAATTATTATATTTCTAGTTTGTTTATCTGTAATAGCCGTACAGCCTCTCATAATCTGAATGAGAGGTGGTTATATGGAATTACCTGTTTTGGTAGGAGAGCGTATTAGAAATCTACGCAAAGCTAAAGGTTGGACACAGGAACAACTTGCAGAAGCCGCAACACTTCACTACAGCTATATCGGCGGTGTAGAGCGCGGCGATAGGAATATATCGCTTGAAACATTAGAGAAGATAATCAATGCTCTTAATGTCCCGCCGACCGAGCTTTTCCGTTTTGATGATAATTCGGATGAAATAAGGCGGGCGGCTTTAGATGAGATTTTAACCATGATTACAAGCCGTAAGACAGGCGAGATTGAGATGATAAGCAAGATTAATAAAGAGATATTCAATGCCCTAGATGCCAAGAGCAATGACAGTTAGGCAAACGCGCACCGCTATGTCCCAAAATTCTTAAATTAGCCTAGTGATCTTTCCTGTCAAAATGCTGATAATGAAGGTGTGGTGCGGGGATATGGAATAAACCTTGCCGCACCATACCGCATCATTTTGGCAAATTGCGATCGCGCACCAGTCATGAAAAAAGAAGCCTGATGCACTCTAGGGTGAATCGGGCTTTAATAATTTGGCTTGAGCACTTCATATGGTTCGTAGGTTGTTCTCACTGGATACTCAACACACGTAGAATCGGTAGCTTTATTAGTGAGGACTAGTACAGATCACTGAGATTGCAGTAATGGAGCGGGTTTGGGGAGTAGTACAGATAAGATAGAAAGATGAAACTAAGGCACAAAATTATTAGAGTTGACTGATTTGACGAAATTAATAGACTCCTATTAGGAACTGTTTTAGAACAGACCGAGTCTTTTAACTCCGAGCTCATTCAACTGCTCGACTTGCGATTTGGTTAATGTCTCGGAATGCAGATAAGCACAACGACACCCCCTCCGCTAAGGAAGGGGTGTCGTTGTGCTTATCTGCATGCTCTTTGCGTCTAATCCATTTGCCTAAAGGCTGGGTTGAGCGGAGTATGAATTAAATAATCTGTTTACTTCCTCTCGGTAATCAAATGAAAATTCGATAGGAGCCGCTGAATCAATGCCGCTGTTTCCGCACGAGTAATATGTTTCTTTGGTTCAAGCTTCGGTCCTGTTCCTTGAACAAGTCCGCTGTCAACGGTTTTAGCAATATCCTGCGCTGCCCATGAACTAATGGCCGAATGGTCTTCGAACTTAGAAAGAGACGCAAGTGATACCGTTGGTTTTCTTTGAACAATATTCATAGCGCGCGAGATTAACACAAGGGCTTCTTCGCGTGTGATTGTTTTTTGCGGACCAAAGGTTCCGTCTTCGTAACCCTCGATCAATCTATACTCCACTGCTTTTTGTACAGCACCCATATACCAATCGTCGGATGCTACATCCTTAAATTTATCCGTCCTGCTGTCCTCAGATAGTCCGAGTCCGCGAACGAGTAAAGCTGCAAATTCAGCTCGGGTAATGGACGCGTCTGGTTGGAATTCATTGGCGTTCATACCAGTTACGATAAGACGCGAAGCCATATCCTCTACGGCTTCTTTGGCCCAATGCTCCTGCACGTCGGCAAAAGATTTTTGATTCCAAATCAAGCTGTACGTGCTGTTGGTTAAGCTGTTAATCGCAGCGACATATTTTCCCTCCCGCACAGTTACGGCAGTAGGAACATGATGCACGGAACCGTCTGCATTAAGGACAACAGCCGTTGTTATTTTTGTAGGGTCCACACCTTCAGGAATTGAAATTTCGCGTTGTACGTAAGAGTCAAACTTTTCAATTCGCACACTCTTGCCACTCTGGGCTGCTGTAATTGAAAAATCAAATGACTCGCCTGTTAGTGCGAATCCTTGGCGCCGGCCTGCTTGTTCAAAGAGGTTTGTTTTTTCAGCGGTGCCGGCGGCAATGGATACGTGAACGGTGATACCCGACAGCGGTGTACCGCTACCAAACTGCGCGGAGACCTTACCGATTGCAATGAGATTCGCAGGTATTTCGTAAGCAGCCTCCGGCGTTTCAATGCGAAGAATCCCTCTTCTGTCTTCCAATGCCTTTACGGCATCACCCGTGAGCACGGCTGAAATTTCATCCACTTTTGAAGCTACAGGAATAACCACTGTCGGGTTTTCACTTAGTTCAGCCAGATGGTTTTTCAGTTTCAGTGCATCAATTACTGCTAAAACCGTAGTGGCGTCGCCTTTCTGCACAATTGAAGCCCCAGCGATTTGTTCCTGCTTTAGTCCATTTACGAATACTGCGAATCCTTGAATGGAAGGATCTGATTGCTGAGCAGCTCCTTCAGTGGTAGCAGTAGTCGAGGTGTCGGAGGATTCATTCGAATCGGATTCTATCATACGTTGAACATGAATTGTGTATTTCTTTGTTGTAATGCCGTCCGCTGCCTTAACTATGATTTCGATAGCATTCATCCCATAGTTAAGCTTTACGGGAACAGCGGCCTTGTTAGATACGGCCTGTCCATTAACAGTAAGAGTCGAATTAGCGTCGTAAACAGACGCTATCACCGTCGTGCTGTTATCACGGGAACCTACATACGTCTGGTAACTAAGTACGTTTGGAGCAAAACCAGGCGAAAGGACGGCATTAGCTATCGTAAGATCCTTTAGGTCTGCATTAGAACTTGGCTGCCTATTTACGGTGATGGTATAAAGAAGCTGCCCGTTATTCTGCGAAGTTACTACAACAGGAATCACATTGGCTCCGACATTGAGATTTATCGGAACAGGCACATTGTTACTTGCCGTTATCCCATTAACGGAAACGATAGAATGCTCGTCGTAAACAGCAACGGTAACGGATACGCTGTAAACGTTGTTTGCAACCGTAGTGCTGTAGCTGGTGACCGCGCTGTCGAAAGCCGGACTTAGGCTGGCTATATCAAGACTTAAGTTATTTAGCGCCGGTAAAATATTATTAAGAAGAATGGAAGCGCTGCTGTCTGAAATGTTGCCCGCTTCGTCTCGAAGCTGGAGATGAACCGTTTTAAGGCCGTACCCCGCTTCTAGCGTCCAATCGATAACGGTGCTAATTGGCTGCCAATCATCCCTCCAGGTGATACCATCATTGGAAAGCCGCATGAAGCCTGAGCCGCTTACATTTAACAGCTTGAGACGCACCGCGTTCGTATTCGCAGCAGCCGCCCCGTCATTAATGCTTAGAACAGCAGTTGGTGCCGTCTTATCGATACTAAATCGCACCGTTACTTGGTTATTTGATGCGTCGGTAACCGTTAAATTATAAATTCCCTCTGTGCTTACTACCGTACCATTGACAAACGGTTGACCGTTTAGCTCAGCCGTGCCTTCGTTAAACGTAATCGTGATGTCGTTCTTGGATATTTGACCATCAGTTACTCCGGTGATAATTGGTAACTTTGCATCAAATTCAATTGTATCGGTAAAGGACTCCATGTTGCCGGCTGCGTCGCGAACTTCCATCGTTACACTCTTGGCTCCATCCGAATTCTCAAGCGTCCATGACTTGGTTGAAGCCGCGGACTCCCATGCGCTCCATACACTGTCACCATTGGAGAAACGAACTTGGACAGGGCCGTTTAGATCATGCGCAGTTAGGCCAAGTGTAACCTCTTGTTGATTCGTAAAGCCAGCCCCGCCGTTGATGATCATCGATCCCGTCGGCTTGATGGTGTCTACCACAATGGTATCACTAGATGAGTGGATATTCCCGGCTCTGTCACGTACTTCCATATAAACCGATTTAACACCGTCACCCGCGTTTAAGTTCCATGCCCTAGGTGAAGCAACCGGCTCCCACTGGCTCCACGCCATATCTTCGTTGGCAAGGCGCATTTCCTCGCCGCTATTCACGTCGGTGATGGAGAGATTGACGCTGAACGACGTTGTGAACGACGCTCCGCTTTCAATGGCGACCTCTGAGGTTGGCTCTTTCTTATCCACCGTAAAAGTAACCGACGTTTTGTTGCCGGCCGCATCGGTCACCTCCAATGTAAAGGAGCCGTCTTCACCGACGGTTGTACCGGCCGTAAAAGGCTGTCCGTTAAGTGTGGCCACCCCTTCATTGAACGAGATGGTCAAGTCCGAGCTGCTTAACTGTCCATCGGTTACGCCGGAAACGACCGGTTTAGTCATGTCCAAGATAATATCGCGAGTAATCGCTTCCGTATTCCCCGCAGGGTCGCGAATTTCCATATAGACGGTTTTGATTCCCTCGCCGCCTGCCAGATTCCAGCTTTGAGCAAGGGTGGGTTCCTCCCACTCACTCCAGTCTGCCCCATTATTGCTAAAACGCATTTGTACCGCACCGTTATTGTCCGAAGCGGTGATCTCCAGAGTAACGGCATTCGCCCCGGTATGGCTCGCTCCCCCGTTGATTGTGAAGCCGCCTGCCGGCTTTGTCTTATCGATGCTGAACCGGATTGTTGTGGTATTGTTCACTTCATCAATAACCGTTAGTTCATAGGATCCTTCTGCTATCACTTGTTCACCGCTCTGGAACGAATCCCCATTTAGAGTCGCCGTGCCTTCATTGAACGTGATGGTGAAATCAGCGTTGCTTAATTGCCCGTCGCTTACTCCCGTAACGATTGGTTTGGTTTGATCCACTTCAATCGTGTCGTTGAAGGAAGCCGTGTTTCCGGCCCGATCGCGCATTTCAACGGTAACTTCCCGAACTCCTTCCCCGTCTCTTAGAGTCCATGATTTCGTGGAGGAGAAAGGCACCCAATCTGTCCAGCTACCACCGTCGTTCATCAGACGCATGTCAACCTGACCGTTCGCATCCGAACCGGTAAGATACAACGTTACATCGGTACTACCGGTCTTCGCGGCTCCGCTGTTAATCCCAATCGAGCCTGTCGGCAATTCGCTATCCAATATAATGGTACCGCTATAATCAGCCGTATTGCCGGCTTCATCGCGCAGCTTCATGTAAACGGTTTTCGTGCCGTCTCCCGTTTCTAACGTCCAGGCTTTACCCGCTTTGACTGCTTCCCAGGCACTCCATGCTGAATTGTCATTGGAGAAGGCCATGTCGGCAGCACCTTGAGGATTCGTCACGGTCAAATTGACGTTGGTTGAGCGGGTGAAGCCATCACCGTTTTGGATACTAAATGCTGCCGACGGATTGGTTTTGTCGATTGTAAATACAATAGTCGTCTCATTTCCGGCTTCGTCAGTTATGATTAAGGTATGCGAACCTTCGGCTGTCACTTTATCCCCGCTCTGAAAGGATTGTCCGTCTACCGTGGCCGTTCCTTCGTTAAAGCTGATAATGAGATCTTGATTGGTCAGCTGGCCATTTGTCACACCAATAGCCACCGGTTTCTGAGTATCGAGAACAATGGTGTCGGTATAAGTCTGTGTATTGCCTGCTCCGTCGCGAAGCTCCATATGGACGGTCTTACTTCCATCCGAAGCTGACAGTACCCAAGTCTTGAACGGTATGACATTTTCCCAGGAGCTCCAAGTGCCCGCATCATTGGAAAAACGCATCTGCACGGCTCCGCTTGCATCCGTGCCCTCAATATTTAAGCTGACGGAGGCAGAATTGGCGTAAGCTGCTCCTTCGTTAATAGCAATGGTTCCCGCAGGTGCTGTTGTGTCTAAGGTAATCGTATCGCTGAATGGATTTATGTTACCTGCGGCATCTCGCAGCTCAGCATAGACCGTTCGCATCCCGTCAGCGCCGCTCTCCAGCGTCCAAGCTTTGGATGCGGCAAATGGCTCCCATGTACTCCAATCCACTCCATTACTGCTGAACCGCATGAATGCAGCTCCACCCTGCATATTAGAGAGAGTGAGGTTGACGCTCTCCGTTAGGGTCTCAGCTGCCCCGTTATTAATCGCTATTTCTGCAGTGGGCGGTGTCTTATCGACGGTAAAGACAACGGTACTTGTATTACCCGCAAGATCCGTGACAATCAGTGTATAATCGCCTTCCGCACCCACATTTGAGCCATTGCTGAATGGATATCCATTTAGTATGGCTGTTCCCTCATTAAAAGTGATGGTGAGTTCTTGGTTCGTTACTTGTCCGCTTGTCACCCCTGTTACTATGGGCAATGTAGTATCAAGGGAAATCGATTTGCTCAGAGCGTTAACGTTGCCCAATGCGTCTCTAAGCTCCATGGTTACAGTTTTTGTTCCGTCGCCGGAAGTAAGTGTCCATGCTTTTGAACTCGTTACAGGTTCCCACGCACTCCACGCCCCAGTTTCATTGGAAAAACGCATCTCCACAGGTCCGTTTACATCTGAACCGGCTATATCCAATGTGACATTTCGCGAACTAGTCGTAACTGCATCATAATTAATGGACAACGAGCCGTTCGGTGCTGTGGTATCTAACATAATGTTGTCAGAGTAGACCGCCGATTCCAAAAAGTCGGAGTCCCGCAGCTTCATGTAGACCGTCTTCGTGCCATCCCCCGTTGCGAGAATCCATGATTTAGACGTCGTGTAAGGTTCCCAGCTGCTCCAAGTTACGTTATCGCTTGAAAATTGCATATGTAACGGCTGGTTTTCGGGATCTGATGCCGTCAAGTATAGTGTAACGTCCGGTAACTGCGTAGCTGCAGCGGAACTATTAATGTTAATAGAGCCCGTCGGCGCTTCGTTCACATTCGCAACAAGAATGGTGAAAGTTCTGTCCAATGTATTATTGGCTTTGTCCTTGACACGAATGCCGGCAGAATAGCTGGCTTTAGTCTCATAGTTAAATTGTCTCTTTGTTATCAATTGATTGCCTGAGATTTCAAATGCATCCGTGTCTCCGGAAATCAGTTCGAACACGGCTGTTTCATCACTGTCTGGGTCAACAGCGGTTAGTGTTCCAACTACGGTTCCAGCTGCCATGTTCTCTGCAACCGAAGTGTTAGATAGGTTTATTTGTGTAGGAGCCGAATTGGCAGGTGGAGCCGCTTCGTTCACTGTAATTGTGTACGTGGAACTCGTAGTACCGTCTTGAGCTATTACTACAATTGTAATCTCGGTAGAACCATCCACATCCAGCATAACGGGTACCTGCTGCCCGCTTGGCGTGGCAGCCCCCTTCACAGTCATCGTCGCTGTTGCTTCCTGAAGAGTCGGTGTGACGGTTACGGATGTCGTACCGTATGGAACCGAAGTGGTATAGTTCCTCGTCGCCGAGTTAAACGTTAAGCTGCCCGGTGTCACTTGGAGATTGCTCAGTGAAGCGTTCGAGCCGGCCGGCAAAGAGGGAGTTGCCGTCTTGACGGCCCCCGATGACCCGACCGCAATCCCACGACCTTCGATTACTTTGATACTGCTAAGGGTCTGCCCTCCGCTCGCCAGTCCATTTTCCTTCTCCCAAGTAATGCCGTCCTGAGAGGAGATGATCGTCTCATTTGCCCCTGCAGCATAGAACTTACCTGCACCATACGTAACACTCCATAGGTCTTTGCTAATATTCGACGACCGATTTTGCCAAGTCACCCCGTCGTCAGAAGTATAAATATAGCCGCTAAATCCAACCGCAACAAACTTCCCGTTGCCGTAGGCAATACTGTTTAGCGCTTGCTGTGGTGCAGTTGACATAATCCGATTCCATTGCACACCATCAGTTGAGGAATAAAGCACCGGCGTGTAGTCCGTGCTATCCCCGACTGCGATAAACTTGCCCTCCCCATAGGTAACTCCATAGAATCCGGCGGCGTCACTTCGCGAATAATTCGTCCAATTATGGCCATCTAAGGAAGAAATGATGACACCGTTTGTTTCCCCTACAGCAACGTAAGTAGCATCGTTTCCGTCATTCTTAATTGCGATGGAATTAAGCCTTGCCGAGACGCCCGAAGCACGTTGCGTCCAGTTATCCGCCCCAGCCGGGGATGTGAGAATCACACCATTAGCACAGACTACTACCCACTGTCCCTCCGTGTATTCTGCTGCTACTGCTTGGCAGCCTTTTGATGACAATGGTGTTGCCGCCTTGCTGAATGTCGTTCCATTGTCAGAGGTGGAATAATCACCAAAAGCGGAAAAGATAAGCCACTTGCCATTGCCATAAGCAACGCCATTGAGTGCTCCCGTTAACCCTCCCGAGTTGCCATTGCTCCAAGAGGCCGTTGCCGCTTGGGCTATAGGGGCCCATTGTCCTATTCCACTCGAAAACAGCACCAGTATGCACACAAGCAGTAAACACATGCCCCTTTGAATTTTAGTAAAACAACTTTTTACCATAGAACCCCCCTACAATGATTGCCTTTCGATAAGCTTCTCGATGTATCGATTTCGATGTAACGCTTTTTCACATTTCTATCATAATTTATACCGATGACATCAGTAAACAAAATCAGACAATTTTTTTAAAAACGTTATCCGCTAGCGTAATTTTTTCTTCAGATACTAAGTCTTGAAGATTCCGGTTCAGGCTTAGGGGCTGTAAATACCGTCGAATTTGGGAGTCACTTTTATCAAATGCCAGGGCAACATCATGACGGTTTTTTAGGTCACTATCCTGTGCATCATGCGCACTTTTCCGGCCGGGTGAGACTCCCCAGCATTCATAAAGAAATTTAATTTGTTTAGCAATTTTAATGAGGTCTCGTACCGACCCGCGCAAACAGTAGTTTGAGTAAAGAAAAGCATACCCAGGAATGGGTGATGGGCCTTTTGATTTTAGTTATACGTATCAATATTATTCGTGTAGGTGACTCACAATTTGTTAATCATCAGCTCGAAGGGGTTAATCGGATCGCCGCGGAAGTGGAAGATGATGCCGTTGTAAATAAGGATTCGGTCTCTTATATTGAGCGGTTTCAAAAAAACGTTTCTGCGGTCGTTGATATGTGTGATTTATTTATCCGATTTGTTGCTGCAAGATCTCAAGGAATTCTATCGCCGCTTAATATTAATATTGGAAAGGCGGGAAAGGAGATTTTTGAAGGAGTGCAATCAACTGGTGTAGGAGCACGGCTTGGTCGATTACACTGCCCCACAAGGCGGGAGTGAACAATTAATTACGGGGCGTTAGTTCATTTTTAATGGAATTCCCGAATAGCTTTAGCTTGTTGGTCATTCCTAAACGCAACCCTACCAGTTGACCGTTGGGTATCCCGATTAATACGGGCGAAATATGTTTATTGTTTAATTCAGACGGTGAAAAATTTGATGAAATTTGTCGAATTTCCTGATAAGATAAGTGCAATTGAAAGGGCATCAGGAGGCCAATCATATGAAGATCAAGACTTTGATAAAGGTAGTTGGTATTTCGTTTATTGGCATCATCATTGTTTTGTTTACGTGTATTCGCTTTTTACAAATGAGCTTCGAAGCGACACAGGAATCGGAAAAGGAACAGGCGGAGTTAAAGCAGCTGGGTATAAATTTAGCCGATGCATCAGACTATTTAACCGATCAGGCTCGGCGGTACGTAGTATTTGGTGATAAGAAATTCTACGATAGTTATTGGAAAGAGGTCAACGAAACTAAGACCCGGGATCATGTCATCGAACGTCTGAAAGAGTTACGTGCTCCGCAAAGCGAGCTGGCGTATCTTGAAGAGGCTAAGAAAAATTCCGATGCCTTGATCGCAACGGAAGATGCCGCTATGAAAGCCGTTGCCGCGGGTGATCTAAAGAAGGCTCAGCAGTTCATGTTTGATGATAATTACGATAAGAACAAGACTATTATTATGGCTCCAATAGCTAAGTTCCAAGAAGCAATGAATGATAGGGCGGAGAAAGCCACGGAGGCTCAAGTTTCCCGTTTTTATGTGAGCCTGTATACCGTCTTCGTTGTTCTAGGGGTTACAGCCCTCATGATGCTTACCGCAGTTGCCCTTATATATATAAAATTTAAGCCGCTTGCTGCAATCAACGTTAAGTTGAAAGAGCTTTCCACTAGTGAAGGCGACCTTACTGCTAGGCTTACTATTAACAGCAAGGATGAAATTGGTGAGGTTGCCCAATCCTTTGACCATATGCTTCAAAATCTTCATTCCTTGATCCTGGAGGTAAAGACTACAGCCATTCATATATCCTCCGCGTCGGAACAGCTTTCTTCTAGTGCCGAACAGACCAGCCAGGCTACGGATCTCATCGCTGCTTCCGTAGAGGAGGTAGCAGCTGGTTCCCAAAAACAGGTGAAGGATGCCAAAGATGTCGTAACTGCCGTCTCGGAGATCTCGAGAGGAATGGATCAAGTGGCTAAATCCATCCAGACTGTCGCAGATTTATCATCGACTGCGACTGCTCAAGCGGGCAGCGGAGTGCAAATCGCAAATAAAACCGTCGCCCAAATGATCGCCGCACGTGAAAAAATTGATCTCACCTCTCAGGTAGTGAACTCTCTTGGTGTGAAGTCAGAGGAGATTGGACACATATTGGACCTGATTGCCGATATTGCGAATCAGACCAACTTGTTAGCCCTCAACGCCAGTATTGAAGCCGCGAGAGCCGGTGAACATGGAAGAGGTTTCGCGATAGTATAGAGGCTCGGAATTAAGCAGGTGTTCTGAGTCTGAATGAGGGGTGAATGAGGCAGAAG
>NZ_JBHLWN010000040.1:0-6798 GCF_042432825.1 Paenibacillus chartarius
TCTTTACCTATGAATTCGCGACGGCAGGGTCAAATTCCTGTTTCGTCGGACAGACTCCTAGGAAAGCTAATGGACCAGGCCAAATCTTCGAAGTTGATGCAACGGTAACAGATGTATATTTGGTAAGTGCAATTGATCCCAATATTATTGTCGGCAGGCCTGTCGTATATATTGTTGTTGATGTATACAGTCATATGGTTGTCGGGTTATATGTTGGGTTTGAAGGTCCGTCTTGGCTTGGAGTCATGATGGCTATTGAAAATACAGTGGAAAATAAGGTTGAGTTCTGCAGGCAGTATGATATCGAAATTACAGAGGAAGAGTGGCCGTGTCACCATATGCCAGAAAGTTTTATGGCTGACCGCGGCGAGATGGAGAGTAAAAATGCCGACTCGCTTGGTAAAGCGCTAGGAATTAAACTAAAGAACGCGCCTCCGTATCGTGCTGATCTAAAGGGGATTGTGGAACAGCAATTTCGAACATTGAACGTGACGCTCCAACCATGGACGCCTGGTGCTGTGAAGAAAGAATACAAAAAGCGCGGGGGACCGGATTACGTTTTAGATGCGAAGCTCACACTTAGAGAATTTACACAAATGATGATCGAGATGATTCTTCAAAGGAACAACTATCATTACATGGAATACTACCCTTTAGACAAAGATCAGGCATTGGATAAAGTGCGGCCCGTTGCAAGGGATTTATGGAATTGGGGGATATCTCATAATCACTATTTGAAGAATGTTCATCCGGATATCGTTCGATTGAATGTATTGCCCGAGGCAAAAGTTACTGTGAATCGGGAGGGGATATACTTTGAAGGAATGTATTATGGTTGTGAAGAATTAGCGCGTCAGGGTTGGTTCGTTAAAGGGAAAACACAAAAGGTGCCGATCGCTTATGACAGAAGATGTATGAATCATGTCTATGTGAAGACGGACAATGGCAAGGGTTTTATAAAGTGCGACTTATTGGCCAAGTCTTCCCGATTCATAAATATGAGCCTTGAAGAGGTCAAGTCAACCCGGTACGAGGAAAAACTGTCAAGAAGCTTGTACTATGATGAAACGGAACTTCAGGAAGAAGTAACCTTAAGCGCGAAGTTAGAAGCGATTAAGAAAGAAGCAATGAAGCGGAGTGCCGATAGCCAAGACCATTCCTTAACAAAGTCTGAACGGAAGTCCAATATTAAAGGGACTAAAGCCGTTGAGAGAGAAAAGCTGCGAAAAGAACAAGCTTATGAGTTGGGTAAGTCTCCAAATGAGGAGACGGACGAACCATCTATTCCTGGAGATCATGTAATCCCTCTAGAAACATATAAGCCTAAATCAAAGCTGGGTCTACTCGCAAAATTAAGGGAGACGGAGGAGAAAAAGCATGGTTAAGCAAGCTCAACAGCAGGTTGATTATTACCAGTATTCTCCGAGCCTTATAGGCAGGCAAGAGGAGGCAAGCTATTCTGAACAGGAGATTCCTGACTATAGGGGTAATCCTTTTATAGAAGCTTTGCCTCCGATATTTGAAGAAGAAGATGTCGCATTACAAATCAGGAAATACCCTGATTACGATGAAAGGCAACGTAAATTAGGACGGCAGACAAGGCTGCATCTTGTTCAACAGATATCCGATTATGTCGAGCCGTTACCTTCACATTTTCTGGTGGAACAAAGGCTGTCGAGATTAATCCGCCATGGTTATAAAGCCAGAAATCCTTTCTCTCCAGCAGTCATGAGACAATTCCATATAGGGTTTAAAGAGGTTCTTGAAGGAGGAGTTGATTCAACAGGAAGCAATATTGCAGGGGTGAGATCTACCGCTGCCGGATTCGCTATCCTTGGAGTAAGTGGACAGGGGAAGACAACGGCAATCGAGAGCTCATTACTTTTATACCCGCAGGTCATCCATCACTCGACTTATAAAGGGCAACCTTTTATCCGTAAGCAAGTTGTTTGGCTGAAATTAAATTGCCCGTTTGATGGTTCGCTGAAAGGGTTGTGCTTTAACTTTTTACAATCCGTAGATTCGCATTTGGGTACTAAATATTTCCGGAAATTTTCGACTCAAAAAGTATCGGTAGATATGTTAATTCCAGTGATGGCTCATATCGCTACATTACATGGGTTAGGAGTACTAGTCATTGACGAAATTCAAAACTTGAGTTTTCTTAAGAGTGGCGGCGCTGAGAAGATGCTTAATTACTTTACTCAATTGATTAATACGATTGGTGTTCCTGTGGTATTAGTAGGGACGTTTAAGGCAATGAAGCTTCTTTCAGGTTCCTTCAGTCAAGCAAGAAGAAGCACGGGACAAGGGGACCTGATCATGGATAGACTAAATGAAGGCGAGGAGTGGGATTTCTTCTTAAATGCTCTGTGGAAATATCAATGGACTGCTACTGAAACGCCTCTAAAGCCTCATTTGAGTAAGAAAATGTATGAGCTTTCTCAGGGAATTGTAGATATTGCGGTTAAGTTGTACATGTTAGCCCAGTGGCAAGCCATCGAGGACGGAAACGATAATGAAAAAATAACAGGGGCTCTCCTGGAGACCGTTGCCAAACAGCACATGCAGCTGGTTCAGCCTATGTTAAAGGTTTTGAGAAGTAAAGATCCCCGAGCGTTAGAGGCAATAGATGATTTATATCCTAAGTGGAACGTGTTGGATCAATATTTACAAAAGGCAGATGAGAAAGTCAATATTCAAGGAGAGGTCAGAACAAAAATATTGCGTGATGGAAAAATTGAGCAGGACGAAGAGAAGCTAATTGAGCTTGTAAAAACAGCAATGGATTTCGGGGCTTCTTACGATATGGCTTATGAAGCTGCTAATAGGGTTCTTCAGTCTAATGAGGCTGAGAAGGATATGGCTGATTTACGAAAACAACTTATTAAAGATATTACGTTCAACTCCATGACGGATGAAGATGAAAACCGTGGTAACGAGGGGAAAGAAGCCCAAGAAAAGGGGAACAGTAAAGCCCAAAAGAAGAAAAAGCAGCAGGTTATGCTTGGTGAGGATGACCTTAGAAATGCCGTAGCAAACAATGAAAAGGATACAGAGGTAATCTATGAAAAGCTAGTGGATATAGGAAGTATCCCGTCGGAGGATGAGCTATCGAAGCTAATAATTTAATGGATTGTTTGAGTACTAGGGACATGTAAAATAGGGAAAACTAGCAATAGGATCTTATCTGAGAGGGTGATTCTATTGCTAGCTTATTTTCCGACTCTTTATGAGGATGAATTGCTTTACAGCGGGATTGCCAGGTACCATGTAATTTCAGGAAATAAGATACAAAGACAAACCATCGAGGACCTTTTCGGTAATCGATCGGTTTGTGCGACTGCAGATCTGCCAAGTCACCTAATGAGTCTTGCCGATAATCTGAATGGACAATATACGACCGATCAAATCATCAACAATCATACCCTACTTCCCTATTACACTTACTTTATGAAGCAACAGAAAATTCATCAAGTACAATCCTTGATGGAAAATGGGAGTAAACAAGGGGAAGTTCATGCCTTCCTGGGATTGCTTGCTACTTCTATAAAATTGCCGGCAAGGCTAAGATTTTGTACTGATTGCTATAAAGCAGATAGTGAGATTTGCGAGCCTTATTGGCATCGCTGCCATCAGCTGCCCGGTGTTATAATGTGTCCGTTGCATAAGATCATCTTAAGGGTCAGTACGGTAGAATACTCAACTCTTCATCACAAATATTCATTTGTGCCTTTGGCAATACACGGTGAATCGAATTTTACCGAACCCGTTATTGACGCCAACTGGTGTGATCATCTGGAATACATTGCTGTTCAATCGAATTTACTTCTACAGTCCCAGTCAAAATCTAAAGAGGAGACCACATCCTATAGAAGGGTACTGCCGATGGAAGGATACCAAACAGTAGGCGGCCGGATACGATTTAATCGTCTTATACATGATTTTCGGAATTTCTACACTGATGAACTGCTGGATTATCTAGACTGTGGTATCGATTCAAACAGCTCTGATACGTGGTTACATAAAATAATCAGGGATCAAGAAGAAATCACGCATCCGCTAAGGCATCTATTACTAATCGGTTTTTTTGAAAAATCTGTCGGTGGTTTTTCGGTCACCCCCAACAATCTTCCATTTGGAAGCGGCCCCTGGCCATGTCTCAATAAAGCGGCTGATCATTACAATCAAAGTGTTGTTGAAAAATGTGTAGTTACTCGTTGCTCAACAACTTCAAAGCCGGTCGGCACCTTCCATTGCTGTTGCGGATTTGTATATTCAAGAAGAGGTCCGGATACAAGTGATGAGGATCGAAACCGCATAGGCAGAATTAAAGCTTTTGGTCCAGTTTGGTATGACAAACTAAGGTGTCTTAATGAAACCAATACATCCCTTCGTCAGAAAGCAAAAATTCTCGGTGTCGACCCTGGGACTGTAAAAACTCAAACGGAGCTTCTTAATACTAATAAAGCAGCTTTGCATAAGATGAGAAATCAAAGTCAACCTGCCAGGTCGAGAAGAAACAGAAACAACGAGAAAGGATGTTCGCTATCGAAAGTCAAACGAAAAGTGGATTGGAATCAGCGAGACGAGATTTTGTATGATGTGGTGGCAAAGGCGGTCGAACAGATGAAACAGTTGCCTAATCCCCTAAGAATATCGTTGGCCTCAATAGCTAGATATACGGATTCAGGTAACCTGACACATAAGCTTATGAAGAATCTAAACAAGCTCCCCAGAACCAATGAATTCATTAAGAAACATGTCGATTCTACAGAGACATTTCAAGTTCGCAGGTTAATATGGGCAGCAAGCAAGCTTAATGAGACGGAAGGTAAGGTGTTAGGATGGAGATTATTGAAGCTAGCCGGCTTGAATCATCCATTAAAGAAAATGGTTAAAGACAAATTTATGGAACTCGTTGAGTGTCAGTCATGAAAGAGGGACGATGCTTATGTTATCGTATTTACCGATCTTATATCCAGATGAAGATAGTAGGTCCATAATATTTAGGTACCATGTGCTTTCGGGTAACAGCGATTTTTCAGTAACAAATTCAGAGTTGTTCGGAAGAAAGGTCTACAGTTTAACCGTATTTCCTCGCAACTTAAATTTTTTAATTAAACAGTTGCCAAGTCGCTTTATGTCCGTGGGTGATTTTTTGTTTAACCATACCTATTTTCACTGGGTCAAACCATTCATACCTGAAGACCGGTTATCAAGGGCCATTGAAGAGATCATGGAAAATGCAGGCGATTCCAATATTGCTGTTTTACTAGGCAAAGGTCAAGATCGGTTTATTTCAGAGGACTTACGTTATTGTCCCGTGTGCATGAAGAATGACAACCAAAAGTATGGTGAAGTCTATTTGCATAGGACACACCAACTGACTTTTATAACATGCTGCCCAGAACATGGCAGTAAATTGATTGTGCATTGCCCAAGCTGTAATAAGAAGTTGGCTAGAGCGAAAGATGGACAATTATTAGCTTCTATAGAGTGTGAATGTGGTTGCAATCTATCAGATTGTCAAGAAGAATCGGTTTCCTCCAACTATAATATCGAACAGAGAGTCCTTACGAACTTCTATCAGATGGTTAGGTACTCCAAGCAGGTATCGCGGGAAGAGATATTTGCAAAATTGAAAAATGCATTGGGACTAAAAGGATACATGAAGTACTCGGGTGGCGTTGACAGAAAACAAATTCTTCAGCACTTTGATAATTTCCTGAAAGACAATGGTTTAAAGGGATACTTGACTACCGACTTGAAAGCACAGGTTAATTCGGACAGTTTCTTTCTTTCATGTAAGGGTGTTAAAAATATTCTGCTCTATGTGCTGATTATGATGTTTTTATCTGGTTCAGTTGAACATTTTATATCGGAGAACGGAGCCTTTTGTATACCGATACCATTTGGGAATGGGCCATGGATTTGCAATAACCCGGTATGTGAAGGATATGGCTTAGGAGTTATCAAAAAATGTGTTCGTGTTGATCATGATGGAAGATATATTTCGGGATTATTTGGTTGTCCGCTATGTGGCTTTAGTTTCTCAAGAAGATGGAAATTAAACGATCATAGTAACGAGAAGCCTTATGCAGTGTTAACAATGGGTCCATTGTGGCATTCAACTGTATTGGAACTTCATTCAAGTGGTTTAAGTAATAATGCTATTGCAAAAAGGTTAAAGACATCCCCAACCCAAATAAAACGTTCATTGAACCGGCATAAAGAGCCGGCTTCAGACACTAGAATACTTCAGTCGCTTGAAATGTTATGGGCATCGTCTATGGATAATAATGACGAGGTTGCTGCAACATCAGAGGTCACCACGTTGTTAACAGAAAATCGCAAAAAGATACTTGCAATAATGCGGGAAAATAGCGACATTTCAAGAACTGAGTTGGCTAAAAGATATAATCATCTGTATCATAAAATGTTAAAGAACGACCGGGATTGGATGGAGAAAAACTTGCCTCCCAGCAAAAAAAATCGGATTCGAAAGGATTGGGCCAAGTTAGATCTTGAATACAGCAAAATTTTAGCCGCGGCAGCAGATGACCTGTACAGATCAAATCCCGCTGAGCAGATAAGAAAGTATACTATTTTGGCTCATGCCCCCAAGATTATTACCGAGCATTTAGAGAATGCACCTGAAAAATTCCCAAGAGTTACAGAATTACTAAAAAGCAAGGTTGAGTCAGACGCAAACTACTTAATCCGCCATCTTCCAGTAATTAGGGCTTGCTGAAAAATCAAAAAATCCTTATCTCACAAGGGTTTAGAGGCACTTTT